>JAZUBN010000022.1:0-9546 GCA_045638565.1 Oscillospiraceae bacterium
GCTACGATCCGACTTGTATCAGTTAAGTTTTATTTTACGGAACGTCGAGGGCGCCGTTCCCTACAACATTGTTGTGAGATTGTGCATACGGAAGGAGATTCCTCACATTCGTTCGGAATGACATAGATGCGATAGAGCACAAAAATACCTCCCCTGTGCAAGGGGAAGGCTGAAAACTCTTCTCGATACTCCCTCTTGCAATTCGCCTATATATAATATATAATGTATATAACTAAATTACGGAGAATAATTTTATGGATAATACAGAAAACAAGGTTCACAAGCGCAGGGTACGCTATTCGGGCACTCATCCGAAGCACTTCCACGAGAAATATAAGGAGCTGAACCCTGAGAAATATGGCGATGAAATCGAAAAGATAAAGGGCAAGGGTCACACGCCTGCCGGTATGCATATTTCCATCATGGTTGATGAAATTCTTGACTTCCTCGACATCAAGCCTGGGCAGGTCGGTCTTGACGCAACTCTCGGTTACGGCGGCCACACTTCGGCTATGCTGAAGAAGCTTGAGGGCAAGGGGCACATGTATGCTCTCGACATCGACCCTATCGAAATCGAAAAGACAAAGGCTCGTCTTGCGGGAATGGGCTATGGCGAAGATATTCTCACAATCAAACACATCAATTTTGCCAAAATCCGCGAAGTTGCTGCCGAGCACGGCAAGTTTGACTTTATTTTAGCTGACCTTGGTGTTTCTTCCATGCAGATTGACAACCCTGAGCGCGGTTTTACATTCAAGAAGGATGGTCCTCTTGATTTGCGACTCAACCCACAGGCAGGTGTGCCTGCTTCTCAGCGACTTCTCGAGATAACTCAGGACGAATTTGAAGGTATGCTCATCGAAAATTCCGATGAGCCGTACGCAGACCGCATTGCAAAGGCGGTTTTCCAGCAGATTAACAAGGGCAATCCTGTCAATTCCACACGTCAGCTTTTTGAAATTATAAAGCAGGCTCTCTCTTTCCTTCCTGCAAAGGAGCGCGAAGAGGCGGCGAAAAAGAGCGCGCAGCGCACATTCCAGGCATTGCGTATTGATGTCAACAGCGAATTTGAGGTATTGTATGAATTCCTCGAAAGTCTGCCGGATGTACTCAACGATGGCGGACGTGTTGCTGTGCTGACTTTCCATTCGGGCGAGGACAGACTTGTCAAAAAGTCTTTTAAGAATTATATGCGCGAAGGCATTTACCGCGATATTTCCGAAGATGTAATTCGTCCAAGTGCAGAAGAATGCGCCCGCAACAGCAGAGCTAAGTCAACAAAGATGAGATGGGCGATTAAATAAATCTGCTTCACAAAAGTGATATATTTTCCTACAGAAAATGTTAAGGTGTGACAAGTCACATTTTATAAATTTCTCTCCCCCTGCCCTTCGGGCACCCCCCTCGTCAGAGGGAGGCAAGGAGAATGTACATTATACATTATATAATATACAAAAAGACCATCCTTTCGGATGGTCTTTTTTAATGCGATTATTCAGGAATATAGTCGGCAAAGAGCATCATTTCGTCTTCGTCAAATTCACCCTCATTATTTTCGAGGTAGAACTGCACAAGCTTTACCATGCAAGGGATGTATGACGCAACGAAAATAACAAGAGCGACAAAAAAGACTGTCTTCTTGTTTCTCGGAGAAACCAGCGACCCGAGAGCCACACCAAGGAAGAACACGCACAGCTTGACAAGTGTGATATCTTTCCAGTCCATTGTTCTGATGTAATCGTTTGCCAGTTTAAGAAGCTTATTCATACTACTTCTCCTTTCGCATTTTTAGTTTCAGAACGGCGACAGCTTTTCTTGCATCCAGCTCGTCCATACTGTTTTCGCCCAGAACACAGGTTTCTACGCCGTCTTTACTCTTATTTATATCGATAACGCCCTTTAAGTTGGGGCTTTCGACAACAAACTTACCCGCTGTACCCACAAAACTCAGGCCGCTTGTAGGAATACCTCTGTCATTGAGAGCATCGAGAAGGCTGACAAAATCGATATTGCTGTTGCCCCAGCCGTCAATTGAGACCAAAGCGCCGTCGACATTCATAGCCCTGGCAACGATAGCCGAGCGTGTGGCACAGAAAACCTTTTCTGCTTCGCTCTGCGGTGTGCCCTGAATGATAATTCCCATAAGATTGAGATCCTGATCCTCACTCACAACTTTGAGAAGCGGATCATGAAAGCGGAATTTGCTTGTTTCTTTTGTTGAAGGTCCTACACCCATAATGACCTCCTACTGCATTGAGCGTATGGCGCCGTCACGATACTCGTTAGGAGTAAGTATGACAGGCATACAGCCCAGATCGATTATCGAATTACCGCCTGATGCCCCGAAAGGCTCTTTCGGCAGGATATAATTATCATACATTGCGCCCTGACCCGCCACCTGGCGAATCATGACCACATTTTTACGCCCCGGCACATACTTATCTGTATATGTATGGCGCTCGGTGCAGTCATCCCCCTTGAAGACTTTCATCTGCTCACGGAAAATCTGCATAAAGGCATCGCACTGCTTATGCGCTTCGGTTACAGCCTTACGCTCCATCGCCATTTTGTCCTTGAATGTAATGTCAAAATGGATGATGTAATCGTTTGAACCCGGTGTGCCTGCCTTATCGAAGGCGACTACCTCCGACAAAATGCCCTGACACGCACCGAATGCGGCACAAGGCGCACCATTCACATCGGCGCCCGTCATCATAACATAGACGCCTGTCAGCGTATGGGTGATACCTTCGCCAAGCTTACCGAGGACCTTTACAGATATCGGAGTTATATCCATAACCGATGTAACAGGAATATCTCTTTTATCGGGATCAATAATTTTTATGTCCACATGGTCAATAAGGTCGTTTTCAACATACCAAACAGGGCAAACTGTAAGTTTGCCCTGAGAAGTTACAATATTCTGATACCCAATAACGACTTCGTCCATGTGGAATACTTTTATAGTCAATTTTGAAAGGATCTGTTCCATAAATTAAACCTTTGCGATGTATTCGTAAGGGAGTGGAACGATAGTACCAGCCTGATCGATAGATACGAGGTACTTGAGTGTGTCCTTAACGATAGCTGTCTGCATAACAGGATCGTTTGGAGCACCTGCATTAGCGCCCATTGGTACCAGCGGAGCAACTGCTCGTGGAGTACCTGTCTGGCGAACAACCGGTGGAAGCGCTGCAATAATAATCGTAGGAATACCCGATTCCTCAATCGCTCTCTGAACAAGTGTCGCGGAGCGGTGGCAAGTGCCTCAGCCAGCTGTAAGGAGGACGGCGTCAACGCCTTCCGCCTTGAGAATTCTTGCGATTTCAGGACCTGTTTCGTTCTTGAACTTATCCTGGTCACCGCCGCCGCCCATGAAGCCGATGTGTGTTTCAGCTACAGAGCCGATAAAGCCTTCGGCTGCAAGTTCGTGGAGACGGTCGATTGGGAACATACAGTTGATGTCCTTGTTAACGTCGCCGTTATCGTAACCACCGTGGGAAACCATAAGTTCGTTAGATGGCATATCGCTCTTTACGATACGGAATGTAAAGTCACCTGCAAGGTTGAAGCGCTTGTCCTGGTTATGATGAACACCAGCAGCTGTTGCAAGAGCAATCTTCATATCCTTGATTTCTTTTGTAACAGGAGTCCATACAGGTGGTGGAGTAATCGGAACGAAAATTTCCGACTGCATACCCTTATATGTTTTCATTGGTATATTATCCTTTCATATGATATGTTCCCTGTTTTGAATACGGTAAGAGCTGCCTCTTCCGCGGACGACCAATGGTCGCCCCTACAACAAGGGATTTGGAAAAATTTATTTATTCAGCTGTTCGATAAAGCTCATATTCCAGGCAACTTCCTGGCCTTCCCTGAGCTCATAGTCGGAAATCAACATACGCATCGGAATTGTGAGATGGCCAAGTCTTCCCTTGAGGTCTATCTCAACAGAGCCCGAATGGACCTTTGTGATTATTCCTTCCATATAAATTATCTTATCGCCGTATTTGAGCTCCATTAGTTATATTTTTCCTTTCTCTTCTGGCTCATTGGAAGAGACTGTTCGTTGAGAACGAGTTCGAGCTTTTCGCCGTTTGTTTCTTCAACAGCTTCAACGTTTGCAGCCTTTACGTTAGGATTCCACTTCTTTTCAGCGGACTTAACGCTTTCGCCTGCCATTGCGCTCTTGAGCATTGCGAGAGCACGTACTGCGTCTTCCTTACAGAGTGTGTTGCAGGAGAGAACTTCGTTTTCGATACCTGCTTCACTCTTGTTATTATCAACCATATGAGTCATGTACTTGTTACCGACAACGAGAGCACCCTGTACTGCGCTGAATGTCATACCTACAACGGAGATGCCGCGCATACCGATCTGTTCGATGTGGCTTGCAAAGTCGATATGGTTGTTGCCGAAGCCTTCTGTTGTGACGAATGCGCCGTCAGCATCCATAGCTTCAACTGTCATACCAACACGCTTGGAGACATAGAACTTTTCAGAGTTGATCTGTGGAGAACCTACGAATACAACACCGCAAAGGTCGATTTCTTCGTCCTGGAGACATTCGAGAACGAGTGGTTCTCTCCAGTAATGACGGGATGTTTCCTTGGAAGCAGGGCCGATACATGTGAGAGCATGGATACAGCCGTCCATAACTTCGAGTGGGGAAACTGTTACAGGCACGTTGCCGAGGTCAACGTTTGGCTTACCGCCGATGATGCCGACTGGTTCCTGTGGGAGGATGATGTTATCGTGCATAGCACCCTGACCCATGATTTCCTTAACGATAACAACCTTCTTCTTGCCGTAGTGACGTACGTGTTCGAAGTGTTCTGTTTCTGTTACGAGAGATTCGTCGAGAGTCTTGAGAGCGTCTCTGATTTCCTGTGTGATAAGGTCTGTTGCAGAGTGTGCAGCAAGAGGACCAGGACGTTCCATGTTTGTGTGAGCCTTGATTGTAACATTAGTCTTGATGAAGATTTCGCCCTTATCAGGTGCACCTGGACGGTTCCACATGATGTTTTCTTCCAAAATACCTTCGGAAGAACCGAATTCACCGATCTGAACACCGAGTTCGTCAGTACCTGTTACCATGATGATAGCGCCGTCGATAACACGTGTTACACCCGAACCGATTTCACCGGATTCCTTTACAGCGATAGGCTGTACGTCCATGATTGTTTCGGAATATTCGTTGTAACGTTCTGGTGTGATGATGTCAATCTTGAGATCGAGAACCAGATCCTGAGAGTCAACTGCATCCTTTTCGATGCCTTCACGGATGTAAAGTGTTGTGCCTTCGATCTTTGTTTCAGGACCGCGCTTAACTTCTGTGATAGCAAAGTGCTTTCTTTCAAAGGAGCCCTTTGTTACGTTTCTGATCACAGGCTCGAGATTTGCAGGAGCCGATGCTGAAATAGCCGCCTGCGGAGCATTTACTCCGCCTGCACTGGGAAAACCAGCGTTTACGAGAGGAAGCTCGATATTGATATCCTTACCCTCGCCGATATGAATCTTGAGAACGCCGCCGTTGAACTGGCTCATTGGAATCTGAGCTGCAACAGCTGGAGCTGCTACTGCTGCTGGAGCTGTTTCTTCAGCAGGAGCTGCTTCTTCGTCAGCACTTGCCTTGAAGCCTTCGAGAACTGCTGCTGTAAGTGGTGTAAGGGAATCGCAAGTCTTGAGAAGTTTTGCGCCGAGAACCTGACCGATTGTAAGGGCGCCATCAAGGTTCAAGAGGTTGGAGTCTACGAGATCATCAAAGATAGCTGGATCTTCGAGGTTGTGGACTTCGATAATTGTGCCTTCTTCTGCACGGCAGCACAAAACCGCAGGATCATTCTTATGAGCATTTGCTGTTTCAACTGAAATAGACATTATTTGCCTCCTCTATTGTTCAATTTTTTTACTTACTCTGAGTTTTCTGTAGAGCGGATGATGAATACTTCTCATAAGGTGGTCTGTCTGATGGAAAATTTTAAGACCCATCTTAGGAGCAGAGCCCATAACTGTATTGGAACAGTCGGAACAGTTGCCGATGATGATGTATTCAGCGCCGTCCTTCTTCATAGCGATACACTTCTGTGCCTGACCAGGGCAGTTGCCTGGGTTTTCGCACTTGAGAGCGCCCTTGATTTCCTGAGCCTGCTTACACTTCTGAACAGAGCATACCTTTGCGTTCATCTTTTCGCAGATTTCACGCATACGTGCTTCAGAGCCGCCGCAAGCACATACGAGAATACCGATGTTTGCGCCGTGAAGGTCAGGGAATTCGATAGTAGGGATGATACCGCCTGTTGTTTTTGTGATAGGATCGTTAAGGTCAGCCAGGCTCTTGCCTGTGAAAGGACCGCCCATCACGATTTCACCGATAACGCCGTCACAAAGGCCGCCCGCTGCTTCGATAAGCTCGGAAACAGGTGTGCCGACAGCAACGTCAGTGAAAACTGTAGGATTGTTAACCTTACCTGTAACAGTAAGATTCTTGCTGAAGCAAGGCTTCTTGTCTTCAACAGCTTCAGCCACACGGAGGACTGTTTCAGCGTTGATGACAACTGCATTTGCTGCGCTTGGCAGCTGTGTTGGTTCAAGAAGAATGTCGAGACATTCTCTTACGACTGCGCGTTCTTCACCCATTGGGTAAATGTCAGGCATAAGGAAAA
This sequence comes from Oscillospiraceae bacterium, assembly GCA_045638565.1. Lineage (GTDB taxonomy): Bacteria > Bacillota > Clostridia > Oscillospirales > Butyricicoccaceae > SIG471. Next base: position 6,669 of record JAZUBN010000022.1, read on the forward strand.
CGCTCATGGATGGCTCGTTCTTGATAGCTTCCTTGACAGCATTTACTGCCTTTTCGTTCTTTGCCTTGATAGCAAAGATTGCCTTTGTTGCGCCTGCAATTTCCATGCAGTACTTTACGCCGCGGACAGTCTTATCTGTCTGTGTTTCAAGCTGATGGATATTGTGGAGAAGACCAGGCTCACATTCAGCCGCATTTACGAGGATGTAGCCATCGTTAAGGTTTGCATTGAGCTTTACAGCAGTTGGGAAACCTGCGCCGCCCATACCGACGATACCTGCATTCTTTACAAGCTCAAGTGTTGTTTCACCTGTGATTGGTTCGAATTCGTCAGGCTGAGCTTCGTCAGCATTGATGAGAATGTAGTTCTCTGTAATTTCTGCTACCTCACCGTAAACACTGCTGAAAATGTTTGCGCCGAGACCTGTTGGCTGGGCAATGAGAGTACCTTTTTTCACTTTGTCGCCCACTACAACAACAGGAGCACAAGGAGCGCCGATATGCTGCTTAAGCATAATTTTAATCTGGGACATAAGGCGAAAAACCTCCTGATTTCGCTGTGATATTTGATGCGGATAATCCAAACCCGCAGTTGATATGCGAAGATATAAAATCATATACTCGTATTCTATTATATTTTAACAGATTTTTATTGACTTTTCAACTACTTTTGTAATATTATTATAAGTATAATAAATAAATTGCAAAAAATATGCAACAAATAAAAGTCCGGAAGGAGCTTAAAGATGAAATTCGAACCTAAACTCAATGATAAACTCATTGAAAATAAGTTTCTCGGCGTTTCCACACATACAGGCGGCGAGATAACACGTATCATTATGGACGGTTTCCCTGAGCCACAGGGCAGCACAATGATCGAAAAGAAGAACTATCTCATCGAAAACTATGATCACTACAGAAAGTCCCTTATGCTTGAGCCACGCGGCCACAAAAATATGTTCGGCGCTCTCTTCACAGAGCCTGTCAACAAGGAAGCTGCATTCGGCGTTATCTTCATGGATACAGGCGGATATCTCAATATGTGCGGTCACGGTACTATCGGTTCTGTAACAGCAGCTATCGAAACAGGCATCGTTCCATCTGTTGAGCCTGTGACAGAAGTCACATTCGACGCTCCTGCCGGCATTATCAGAACAAAGGCTCAGGTTGAAAACGGCAGCGTAAAGTCTGTAACTCTCACAAACGTTCCTGCATTCCTCTATAAGAGAGATCTCGTTGCAGAGGTTCTCGGCAGAGAAATCGTTTATGATATCTCCTTCGGCGGCAGCTTCTTCGGTATGGTTGATATCGACAAGCTTGGCATCGAAATCATCCCTGAAAACATTCCTGAGATCACAAAGATCGGCATGGCAATGCTCGACTATGTAAACAAGAATGTTGAAATCAAGCATCCTGAGCTTGACATCACATCTGTTGACCTTATCGAATTCTATTCCCATCATGCATCTGACGGCGCAGACCTTCGCAACGTTGTTATCTTCGGCGACGGTATGGCAGACCGTTCCCCATGCGGCACAGGCTGCTCTGCAAAGGTTGCTCAGCTTGTAGCAAAGGGCGAACTCCAGATTGGTGAAAAGATCACATCCCAGAGCTTCATCGGCTCCAAGTTCATCGCTTGCCCTATCGAAAAGACAAAGGTCGGCGAATTCGACGCTGTTATCCCACAGGTAACAGGCTCTGCATCTGTTATGAGCATGGGTACATACATCATCTGTAAGGACGACAACATCAAGTACGGCTTTGCAGTTGAATAATAGTTCAGTTTTTTCAAAGGCTCTCCATCAGGAGAGCCTTTTTTATGTGTTCTCCTTGCCTCCCTTGTGTAAAGGGAGGTGTCATCCAAAGGATGACGGAGGGATTGCCTCTATCCAATGTGATTTATCACACCACAATTTTTCACTTTTCATTATTCACTATTCATTTTTCCATACTGGACTCCGCACCCTGCAGCTACACCCACTCTCCCGGTTGCAATATTTTCCCCCTTGTGGTATAATTATTCCATATTAAATCTTACGGAGGATATAACCATGACAGTTAAAGAAGCTATTGAAAAAAGAAGAAGTGTCCGCAAGTATCTCGATAAGGATATTCCATGCGACATCCTCAATGAAGTTCTTGAAGCAGGCCGTCTCGCTCCTTCTGCAAAGAATATGCAGAACTGGGTGTTCGTCGCTGTGACAGATAAGGAACTCCGCCCTCTTATGAAGGAAGCCTGCGGCGGTCAGAACTGCATGGGTGAAGCTCCTGCATCCATCGTTGTATGCGCAACAGAGGACAGCGTTATGAACTGCGGTCAGCACCGTTCGACAGTCGACTGCTCCATCGCTCTTTCCTTTATGATGCTCAGAGCTACAGAACTCGGTCTTGGCACAGTATGGCTCGGCCACTTCTACGCTGACAAGGTGAAGGAAGTTCTGGGTCTCCCTGAAAACTTTATTCCAATCGCAGTCACACCAATCGGCTATCCTGCAGAAGATCCTGCTTTCCGCGGCAGAAAGGAAATGGCTGAAGTTACACATTTCAACAAATACTAATATATAAAATATAATTTAATAACATAAAAATATGGGCAGGATTTATTCCTGCCCTTTATTTATCCACAGTTTCCCCACATATTCCACAGAGTTATCCACAGGACGATGTGAATATATTTGCAGGAGGTGATGCAGAAAATGCAGGTCGGTAGTGTAAAAAGTGCAGTACCCCTCCTGAACAAAAGTGCAGGTAATATATAAATAAATATATTTATAAAGAAATATATAGAAAGAGAATTTACACAGCGCGTGTGATATGACGTGATTGTTTTTTATTATTTTTGTTTTTTAATCCCCCAGTCATCCTTCGGATGCCAGCCC
>JAZUBN010000023.1:0-9396 GCA_045638565.1 Oscillospiraceae bacterium
CCCAGAATACAAGAGAAACCACGCCGACAATGATAAGTCTTATCCAGTAAAAGGCATTATACCAATTTTCTGCGCCGTGGCTTCTTATTATGCCATGCTCTGCTGAGGCAAAAAAGATGTATAGTCCCAGAAGAATGTAAATTAGAAACATAGTTATGATGATGTTGTTCTTGCGCTCAATATCCTTCTTCTTGTTGCTCTTCATATTCTGACCTCCGTTTCATAGTTATCATACGGACGTATTTAATGATTTCATTATACATTATAAACATACATAAGTCAAGAATGATGGTGTAAGCATATTCCGTAGGGGCGAGCATCGCTCGTCCGTTATAATAATAAAAGCCACTCAAACGAGTGGCTTTTGGTGTTTAATTACTGCTTCTTACCGCAGTTACATGCATTAGGACAGCCTGCGCAGCCGCCTTCGCATACGCCGTTTTTACGGATACGCGAAGCCGCGCGAGCCATAAGAAGTACGATGATTCCGAATACAACTACTGTAGAAATAATACCCATTAGAATAACACCTTTCCCACATTATAAACGATAAATGTGACGATATATGCGAATAATGTCTGGTATGTAAGGGCGAAGAGAGCGATTTTGCCCTTGCCGATTTCACGCTTGATAGCGCCGAGAGCGCCGATACATGGTGCGCAAAGCAGGTTGAACATCAGGAAGCAGTATGCGGAAAGCGGAGTGAAAGCCTGCTGGAGGTTTGCCCAGACTTCCATGCCGTCTTCGGCAACTTCAGCCGCGCCGTAAAGAACGCCGAATGTGCCGACGATGTTTTCCTTAGCCGCAAGACCTGTAAGTGTTGCAACAGCCGCCTCCCATGTGCCGAAGCCGAGAGGCGCAAATACAGGAGCGATAACGCCGCCGATGTCAGCCAGCATGGAATCTGCGCTGTCAACCATTTCAAATGCAAAGTTGAAATTGCTGAGCAGCCAGATCACGATACAAGCGAGGAAGATGACAGTACCTGCCTTGACAGCGAAGGAGCGTACACGTTCCCATGTGTGCTTGAGCACATTGGACATCTTAGGGATGTGATATGAAGGCAATTCCATAATGAACGGAGCTTCTTCAGACTTGAAAGGCTTTGTCTTTTTGAGAAGAAGACCGGAAACCAGAATCGCCATAATGCCGATGAAATATGCCGACGGAGCAACCCAGCTTGCGCCGTCAAACATCGCGCCTGCAATCATTGCGATAACAGGAAGCTTAGCCGAACAAGGCATAAAGGATGTTGTGATAACAGTCATCTTGCGGTCCGATTCGCTTTCGATAGTACGGGAAGCCATAATGCCAGGAACAGAACAGCCTGTGCCGATGAGAATCGGAATGAAGCTCTTGCCGGAAAGACCGAATTTTCTGAAAATCTTATCTAAAAGGAATGCAATTCGTGCCATATAGCCGCTGTCTTCAAGGAGAGCGAGAAGGAAGAACAGCAAAGCAAGCTGTGGCAGGAAGCCGAGGACTGCGCCCACACCGCCGATTACGCCGTCTGTGATGAGAGCGATGAGCCATTCCGCTGTGCCGATGGAGGCCAGAATATTCTGCGCACCAGGAATGATAATACCGCCGATGAGAGTGTCGTTCACCCAGTCTGTAGCTATAGTGCCCACAGTTGTGACCGAAATGTAGTATACAAAGAACATCACAAGACCGAAAATCGGAAGAGCGAGATACTTGTTCATAAGAATCTTGTCGAGGTCGAAACTCTTCTTCGCGCCGCACTTATGGCAGGTGCACATGGATTTTTCGATGTATTCGTAACGCTCGGTTGCGAAAATGCTTTCAATATCGTCATCGAAAATGCCTTCAAGCTCATTTCTGACTCTTTCGGCAGTTTCCCTCGTTTCATTGGAAACTTCAATGCCGAGCTGAGCATCATTTTCGAGAAGTCTGACAGCGTAGTAACGCTTGAAATCAGAAACTGTCAGGGTGTTTTCCAGCTCGTTAAGATGCTCTTCGATGTGATGGTCGAAGATAAGACGCTTGCGCAATTCTGTGCCTGCCACAGAATAAACCTTGTTGAGCAGGTCTGTGAAGCCTTCATTCTTGAGGGCAGAAATCTCAACAAACGGACAGCCGTAAGCCTCTTCAAGCGACTTGAGGCAGATAAATGTGCCCTTCTTGCGTACAACGTCCATCATATTGAGGGCGATTACCATCGGAATACCGATTTCGCGAAGCTGTGTTGTAAGATAAAGATTGCGCTCAAGATTTGTGGCATCAACGATGTTGATGATGACGTCAGGGCGCTCGTTGATGAGATAATTTCTCGCCACAATCTCCTCGTTTGTGTAAGGCGAGAGCGAGTAAATGCCCGGAAGGTCTGTAAGAGTGATGCTCTTGTCAGCGAGAAGCTGACCTTCCTTCTTTTCAACAGTAACGCCCGGCCAGTTGCCGACGTACTGATTTGAGCCTGTAAGCCCATTGAACAGGGTGGTTTTGCCGCTGTTCGGGTTGCCTGCCAGTGCTATTTTCATAATTTTTCCCCCTAAATAACTTCGATAAGTCCTGCGTCAGCCTTGCGGATGCTCAGGCTGTAGCCACGGAGCTTGAGCTCCATAGGGTCGCCAAGCGGCGCCATGCGTTCAACGAGAACCTTTGTGCCCTTTGTAAGGCCCATATCCATAATGCGTCTGCGGACAGCGCCTTCGCCGCCGAGTTTTGTAACGAGAACGCTCTGTCCAGGCTTGATTATATCCAAAGTTTTCATAGTAAAAACCTCCTTGAGTTAGTTTATCCTAACTGATGATTCAAAAATTAGTTAGCCTCAGCTAACGATTATAGTTTACCATATGTATCTGCATTTGTCAAGAGAAAAGTTAGTCTAAACTTACTGAATTTTTTAGCCTAGGTATCCACTCCCGCTGTCAGTTGCGCTTTATCATCATTTGTGCTATTATAATATTATACTTAAACTCCCACGAAAGGGGGAAAACAATGGACAACACATATTTCGGCAAAATCATCATCGACCGCCGCAGAGAGCTTGATGTGAAACAGGAGGACCTGTGCAGGGGCATCTGCTCCCGCCAGACTCTTTCGCGCATTGAAAACGGCAGACATAAGCCGTCACGCTTTATAGCAGAAGCCCTGCTTACAAGGCTCGATCTGCCTGTCGGCTACTATATCAATCAGCCGACCTATAACGAATATATGCAGATGCTTCTGCACGATAAAATTGAAGATGCCATCCGCATAGGGGAGTTTGAAAAGCTTCCTGCTCTCGTTGAAGAAAGCAGACAGCATACAGACGACAACAAATATTTTGAGCAGCAGGTAATGCGTGCTCAGGCTGTGTATGCTCTGCGTGTTGAAAAGGATATAGAAAACTCAAGGAAGATATTGCTTGATGCCATCAGCCTTGTTCATCCGGATTTTTCTGTTGATACGATAGAAAAAATGCACCTCAGCCGCGATGAATACAATGTTCTCAATATGCTTGCCAATACATATTCTGTTGAAAAAGATTATGATATGGTAATAAAAATCTTCCGTAAGCTTGTTGAAAATATCAAAAAACGTCCCGATGTAGATAATGATGAGTACATTTCAAGGCTTCTTATAATGTTCCAGTATAATCTTTCGCGCGCTCTCGGCAGATTGGATTATTACAAGGAATGTTATGAAATAGCCGACGAAGCCATCGAACGCCATATGCGTGTCAACCGTCTGACTCGCCTTATCGAGTTGCTCATAAATAAAGGTTATGGTCTCTGCGCCATAAAAAGAAAAGAAGAAGGCACCCTTGTGCTCAAGGATGCCCTCGACTTATGCAGAATAACTGATCATAAAGAATATGATGCAATTATCCGTAAAGATGCTTTGGAATTGTTTGGAATTGAGTTGTAATTATGCTCCATCTCCATCGCCACCACCCCAGTTTGGCTCAACTCTGCAAGCCGGGCAGTGACATTCAAGACCTTTGTCTTTCACGCAGACGATGCACTTTTCACAGGTGCAGTCGTCTGGGTGTTTTTGTGCTGCAAAGCTGAAACCTGCAAACATTGTAAACAGTACGCTAAGCAGACATATTGTTGCGATTATTCTTTTCATTGTGTTTCCTCTTTCTTATAAAGCAGAAACATCCAGTTGCAATGATTATCACTAAAACTCCAACTACATATACTGTAACATCGACAGGTTTCTCCGTCGAAAGTGTCGCTTGAAGATTATCATAGATAGCAACCATTTCCTTCGTTTCATCTGTTTCTTCATATTCCAAATCAGCGTACAATTTAACAAATATTGCAGAAATCAGATTTTTCATTCTTGTATCGATATCTGTTTCAACATCAGATGCAAGTGTACGAAGCTCTGTTATATCTTCATCGGAAAGAATTTCCACTTCTCGCTGAATAACAACCACATCATTAAATGCGCCTGAATAGGAAATTGAAATCCATTTTTTGTCTTTGGTGTGATTGCGTTTTGCTATTGCTAAATCAGCTTCTTCATTTGAGACAAACTCTTCATATGTAGATGCATTTTCTCGAACAAAATCTCCCGCATCAAGCAAATTAAAGTCTAATCTTATACGAGTGCCGGTCAATTCGTAATAATCATCACCTGTTGTACGAATATACTTTCTGAATGTTTCTTGGTCGGTTAATTTATTGAAGTTTCCAAATGCATACGAGCATAAACCACTGTTTGAAACAATAATACACAAGCATAGAACTAAACTGATTATTTTAGTTAAACTACTCTTCATATACATTCCTCCTTGAAAGTTTGTATTTTCAAAAGGCCTTTTGATTAAGTACATTATATCGTATACATATAATCAATTCAAGAGTCATTTTGTGAGCAGAAACGCACTTGTTTTTGCTCAGAATTTGTTACATAAAAAAGACTTCCCATTTTCGGGAAGTCTTAATTTTTTATTCTTATGCGAAAAGGTCGAATGCGAACTTGACGAACAGCATTATGAGCACGAGGAACATAAAATACTGCACCTTTTTGCTGCCGCCGCGGATTGCGTACTTTGCGCCGAAATATGCGCCCAGGGCGCCGCAGACTGCCGCCGGAATAGCGAGAATATATACGATTTTGCCGCTGAAAAGGAAGATGACAACGCTCGCCATGTTACTTGCAAGGTTGGAAAGCTTTGCACAGCCGCTCGATGTGAGCAAATCGTAGCCGAGGAGGGCAGAGAAAAGCATAATCATGAATGTGCCTGTGCCCGGGCCGATGAGACCGTCATAGATGCCCATACCGAGACCGATAAGGAAACTGATGACGATTTTCTGCATATTTGTGCGTTCGACAGGCTTTGGAGCAATCATTTTATCCTTCTGCCATACGAGGAAAACGGCAACGATTGGCAGAGCGATAAGCATGATTGTCTTGAGAGTTTCGGATGCGATAAAGAGGGCGAAGCCCGAGCCGATGCTTGCGCCGATGAGAGCGCCGACAGCCGACCAGATTGCAGCGGAGAAATTGATTTTACCGCTTGTTATGTACTTCCATGTGGCAGAAATACCGCCGACGAAAGCGGAGAATTTGTTACTTGCGAGAGCATAGTGGGATGGCAGACCGATGAAAAGGTATGCCGGAAGGGAGATGACACCGCCGCCGCCTGCAACTGCATCGACAAAGCAGGAGAGGAAGATGAGCGGACATAAAATGAGCAGCATATTAAGGCTGATCTCAGGCATTTTTTAACACTCCTTTATAATGTTTTATAATGTTATATGTGATAAGAATAAATGCGGGCGGGCACAGAGGCACCGCCCCTCAAATATTTATTACAAGTAGCACTCCATGAACTCGCCGCGTTCTCTTGAAGGCACAAGCGCACCGCCTGTTGCCCATGCAACATGGACAGCATTGTCCATAAGCTCGGTCAGCTCTTCATCTTCGACATAAGCTCTGCCGTCGAGGAATTCTTCAAGACCGAGTACGCCCTTGAATGCCGCACAGGCAGAAGGCTCAATGAAAATGCCTTCGCTCTTGTCGAGGTCGCGGAGGAAGTCGTATAATCTGTAATCATCGATGGTGAAAATGCCCGAAAGCAGACCTTCCATCAGCTTACCGACAAGCTTGGATGGACGTCCCACAGCGAGACCATCGGCGTGAGTGACGCCGCTCAGACCCATATCATAAACAGAAATGTCATTGTGAAGCTCGGATGCCATACCGATGAGCATGGAAGGGCAGTTTGTCGGCTCGACGAAGAAACAATGGACATTGTCGCCAAAAATATGCTTCAAGCCGAATGTAATGCCGCCCGGAGCGCCGCCTACACCGCATGGAAGATAGACGAAAAGCGGATGTTCGTCATCGATCACGATGTCCATTTCTTCGAGCTGACGCTGAAGTCTTTCGGCAGCAACGGCATAGCCCATAAAGAGATTGATGGAGTTTTCATCGTCGACAAAATAGCTCATTGGGTCTGTGTCGGAAAGTGCTCTGCCCTGATGAACAGCTTCTGTGAAGTCGCCGTCATATTCCACAACATTTACGCCATAGGAGCGAAGCTTATCCTTCTTCCACTGCTTTGCTTCTCTCGACATATGCACAGTTACACGGTATCCGATAACGGCAGACATAATGCCGATGGAAAGGCCTAAGTTGCCTGTGGAGCCAACGTGGATAGCATATTTATTGAAGAAATCCTTGTGGTTGATAAGTTCTTTATAGTTATCGCCCTCTGCGATGATGCCGTTTTCCAGAGCGAGCTTTTCTGTATAGTGAAGCACTTCATAAATACCGCCGCGAGCCTTGATAGAGCCTGCGATAGGAAGATCGGAGTCCATCTTGAGAAGGAGGCGACCGGCAATTTCAATGGAAAACTTCTGTGAAAGAAGGTCCTTCATATTTTCGATCTCGCGGAGCGGAGATTCGATTATGCCGTCAGATTCCTTTGTTTCAGGGAAAGCCTCCTCGATGAAAGGCGCGAAGCGTTCAAGACGAGCGCTTGCATCGGCAATCTGTTCCTTTGTTACAGAAAGCTCGTCTTTTACAAGATCGAAAGGCTTTTTGAGTGGGTTGAGCCAGAGAGTTTCCTCTCCCTGTGATACCTTAAAAACAGCGGGATTTTCAAAAATCAGTTTTTGTAATCGGGTGTCCATAATTGTCCTCTATGTAATAGTTTTATAGGCTGTATGTAGGGGAGCTGCTTGCCGCTCCCGGAAAAATGAATAGTGAATAATGAATAATTTCGGTGTGGCTGCGCCACGGATTGACAACAATCCCCCAGTCAGCTTCGCTGCCAGCCCCCTTTGCACAAAGGGGCCTACTGGAGTTCTTAATTATTCCTCTACTTCTACCTTTTCGATAGTGCCGCGCATACCGATATAGTAAGCGGAAACGATGGAATCAACAACATCCATACCGCTTTTTACCATGCCGAAGCCTGCGTAGTCGCCATCGAGATGTGGAGCATCGTCGTGCATGATGAAGAACTGGCTGCCTGCAGAGTCAGGATGACCTGCGCGAGCCATGGAGAGCACGCCGCGCTTGTGCTTGAGGTCATTCTTTACGCCGTTGGAAGCAAATTCGCCCTTGATATTCCAGCCCGGACCGCCCATACCTGTGCCTGTTGGGTCGCCGCCCTGAATTACAAAGTCGCGGATAACACGGTGGAAGAATGTGCCGTTATAGAAGCCGCTCTTGCAGAGCTTGAGGAAGTTTTCTACTGTGATAGGTGCGATTTCAGGGTAGAGTTCGATTTCGATAACGCCCATATCCTGAATGTGCATCTTTACGATTGGATTAGCCATTTTATATTTCTCCTTGAAATTATATTTTTTCTCAGCCTTCTCCAGTAGGAGAAGGGGGACCGCATCAGCGGTGGATGAGGTGTATCCATTCTTATAATGAAGAAGGTGTGCAAAGCATATGCACATTTCACCGCATATATAATTATAATATCATTTATTTATTAAATAGTAAAGAGCAATCTTGTAAATAAATGGATTATTGTGTAAAAACAGGCACAGCTTTGTGCTATGCCTGTTTCTCTGTCATTTAGAAAATCTGTCCCGGAAGTTTAAGCTTCTGCTTCGGAGGGAAGTTTTTGTCAAACTCCTCGGTTTCACTTTCGCTTACGAAATAGCATTCAGGCGGAGCATATACCCCTGTAATACCGTCAAGATAGCCACGTTTAAGCTCTTTGCAAAGGGAAAATGTTACCTTTTCGCCTCTCGGCATACCGTGATAGCTGATGCCGAAGTCGCTTGAATAAGTAAACCCGCTTTTGCCGTAGAACTTTATATTGCCGTCAAGACAGACTGCGCCGAAGCCCAGCTCCGCTGCCTTTTTCAGCGAATAATCAAGCAAAATCTTGCCAAAACCCTGCCTTTGCAGGTCGGGAGCAATACATATTGGTCCCATCGTAAGTATCGGGATATTCCTGCCGTCATCACAGACGATATTTGCCTTTACGAAAACATTCTGGCCGATAATTCTGCCGTCCTTTTCCATTACAAAGTCAAGTTCGTCTATGAAATCATCGTTTTTACGCAGTATGTGCAAAAGATAATGCTCCATACAGCCCGGACGGAATGTATTCCAGAAAGCCTCGCGGACGAGGTTTTCCACCTTACGATGTTCTTCTTTTCTTTCACGACGGATAATATAGTCATTTTTAATCATTGTTTTTCCTCCTGATAGTTGTTGACTGCAACGGGAGGCTTGTGCGGAATAATTATTACACAGCCTCCCGGCTATGCAACAATCTCCAAGGTGTTGTTCTTTCTCAAACAGCAATCTCCTTAAATAAAATTATATCTGTATTATACCGATAAACAGGACTTGTGTCAATCTTACTGTCCGATAAAGAGCATAGTGGAGACCATACTTGAAATTATTGTCGATATATGGTATTATTTTATAATGGTAATTATGTCGATTTTTACACAAAATGATAATAAAAATGAAAGTGAAAGAAAAAATGAAAGTTAAAAATCTGCGTATAAAGGCGCTTGATCCGGCTGAAAACAAGGGGAAAGCCGGTATTTTATGGGCATATCACATCATAATGATGGTATGTGCCGCTGCCTGTGTCGGCGTGCTGTCCATGGCGCTTGCGGTAGGCAATTTCGGTATGCCGATGCTCATCAGCTACTTTAAAAATCCCCTTATTGCAATTCTCAATATCGTGCCAGTAATATTTATCACACTTTTTGTTTATCTTCTCATCGGCAGAGCGTGGATAAGCTTCCTCGTTCCGTCAGCTGTGATTTTCATAGGCACGATGGTAAACTATTACAAGCTGTCTATGAGAAATGACCCGTTCTATTTTGAAGACCTCAAGCTTATCAGCGAAGTTTTCAATATCACGGGCGGCGGTGACACTCTCAGTTTTGCCCCTCGTCTTATAGTGTTCCTTGCCTGCATTATCATGGGCACAATCGTGCTTTATTTCATCTG
>JAZUBN010000024.1:0-30496 GCA_045638565.1 Oscillospiraceae bacterium
TAGTCAATATCCCTGAAGTGGGATATCTTGACTATATTATGCTGCTTGATTTTGATAAATCCCAGCTTAAAATCTTTGGTCAGGAGGGTTAGTATGAAGAAAAACGGTATTTATATTACCGCTTTTGTTGCTATGCTTGCAATTGTATGCGGATGTGTGTATTGGTATAATTCAGCGACAAGCGATCTGAGTGGGCCTGCAACTTCTGCACTGACAGAAAGTACAACAGCTCCAACTGAAGTTCTGACAGAAAATACTGAGAACACAATTTCTGCAGCTGAAAACGATCCTGTTTTCACCTTTGAAAATTATCCTAAAATTGATGCTTCCCTTGCAATTCATCCGCTTGTCGATAGTATTGCTGCAGATTTTCTTGGCGTAGACGAAAGTGAGCTAAACTTTGAATACACCACAACACGTTCAAGTGAAGTTTATCATAATTTAATTGATGGCAAGGTTGATGTAATATTTGCAGCAGAAATCAGCAAGGAAGATGAAGAATATGCACGTCAGCAGGGCGTTAAACTTAATATTATTCCTGCAACAAGTTCTGCATTCGTTTTCATCGTAAATACAGATAATCCGGTTGATAATCTCACTCTTGAACAAATACAGAAAATCTATACAGGTGAAATTACAAACTGGTCGGAAGTGGGAGGTAATGACGGTGAGATTATTCCGTATCAGCGTCCTGCAGGCTCCGGAAGTCAGACCGCAATGCTATCGCTTGTTATGAAAGACAAGGAAATCATGACACCGCCTATAACACATATACAAGGGGATATGGGTGAACTTATTGATGCGGTTGCAGAATATGACAATGCTGAAAATGCTTTTGGATATTCATATTTTTACTATGTAAATACAATGTATAAACGTGATACAATAAAGATGATTGCCGTTGATGGAGTAAATCCAACTATTGAAACTATTAAAAATGGCAAATATCCAATATATACAAACGGATTTATTGTAACAAGAGCAAATGATGATAATCCTGATACTCAAAAATGGGTTGAGACTGTTCTTTCACAAAGAGGAAGTAAAATAATTGAAGAAGCAGGATATGTACCTGTAAATTAAAAAATAAAGCGGCCGTTTTCGGTCGCTTTTTTGTCACCATATTATCCATTTAAGAATAGTATACTAATGAAAAAACTTAAAGGAGGGGTAATATGGGCATTACAAACTCAAATAAAACAATTGATCAGCAGGTGATCGGATGCAGCGATTCTTTGCTTGTAACTCTTGCACTTTCGGCTGCACCCGATATTGTGTCATCACCGGTTGATGTAGTTCTTGCACTCGATAACTCAGCAAGTATGACAGGTGAAGCTTTTGCTATTTTACAGGCGTCAGCAAACCAGATTATTGATATTATTGATGGCGCAACAGGTGATACCGATGGCATTATTGAAAACAGCAGAGTCGGTATTGTAAGTTTCGACAGTACAGCGACTATTGAAAGTCCTCTTGAAACAAATGCAATTCTTCTTAAGCAGATTGTCAATAATCTTGTGACAGAAGAAGCAGGCACTACAAATCATTATGATGCATTCTCAAGAGCTATTTCAATGTTCAGCGCTGCATCCGAAAACAGACAGATTATCATTATGCTGACAGATGGTGTCGATTCGGAAGGCACTTCTGCCGATAATATTGCACGATATGCGAGGGAAACACTTGGTATCACGATTTATATGCTTGGTATTGAGGGAACTGAAGGTATTGATATTGCAAATCTTAACGAATGGGCTACAGACCCTGACGAATCCCATGTGATTATTGCACCTGATGAAGAAAGTATTGAAGCGTTGCTCGGTGATCTGAGCGAGAATATTACAATTGCAGGTGCGACAGATATTCAGATTCTCGATACTGTAAGTTCTGATTTTGAGATTACGCAGGTTCTTGATCCGGAAACAGGTACAGCCACACTTGTATCACCACAGAGTATAGCATGGGCTATTGACAGTCTTGGCGTTGAAGCAGATGAAGGTGCAACCCTTCAGTTTTACGTTCAGCATATTGCTATTACAGGTGGAACAAAGGCAGTAAACGAATCTATCACATATAGTGATGCTGAGGAAAATGTAGTAAGTTTCCCCAATCCGCTTGTTACGGTGGAATGCAGTGCTTTGGTGGAATATTCTGAACCTTGTCCGGAAACTGTAGATGTTACGACAGACAACTGCCAGGATATCATTACATTTGATATGTCAGATATCACTATAGACGGCAAGGGTCGAATCGCAGAAGTAAATCTTACATTGCAGAATGTTTGTCCGGGAAGAAGGGTGGCTGTAGCCGTTTTCCTCTCTGAACTTGACGCAGATGGCATTGAAAATCCGCGCGGAAGAAAAATCTTTACACTTCCTGCACTTACAGGCGATGAATGTCAGAGCGTACAGATTAACTGCATTAAGTTCGTCCTTCCTGAAGATCTCGATCTTGGAGGAACGCCTGATACACTTTGTTCTGCGCGCACATTCAGAGCGAGAGCATTCGCAAATATTATCGATTACGATTATTTCCCTTGCTGTGAAGGTTAAAAAATCAAAGCCGGATGAAAAGTCCGGCTTTATTTTTATATAGAAGTGTGGTATAATGAAATCAATAATAAATGATAAATGGGAGGAAATACCATGCTTTTCTGCAGTACACGAAACAGTAATATAAATGTGCCGTCTGCACATGCAATTCTTAATGGTCTTGCAGATGACGGAGGTCTCTACATACCACATACAATTCCATGTTTTTCTCAGGAAGAAATCGCTGAAATGTCTGAGTATAGTTATCATCAGGTCGCTGAAACAGTCCTTGCACGTTTTCTGCCGGACTATATGGCAGATGAGCTGCATATTTTCGTAAAGAATGCATATGGAAAGCAGTTTGAAGCAGAAGAAGTTGCTCCGCTTGTGAATGTGAAAGATAATATGTGGAGTCTTGAATTATGGCATGGTCCAACCTGTGCTTTCAAGGATTTTGCACTCCAGATGCTTCCACAGCTTCTTCCTGCTGCTGCAAGAAAATGCGGAGAAGAAAAGACAGTGGCGATTCTCGTTGCTACATCAGGGGATACCGGAAAAGCAGCACTTGAGGGGTTTGCTGATGTTGAGGGAACTAAAATATGTGTTTTCTATCCTCACGGAGGTACATCAGATATTCAAAGAATGCAGATGGTGACACAAACAGGTGAAAATGTAAATGTGTTTGCGGTAAAAGGCAATTTTGATGATACACAAAACGGAGTAAAGGCAATTTTCACCGATAAGCAAATGGAAAATGAACTTGCGGAAAACGGTATTATGCTCTCCAGCGCCAATTCGATAAACTGGGGCAGGCTTGCACCTCAGATAGTGTATTATTACTGGGCATATTCATGCCTTGTGAAGAATGGTACAATCAAGGCGGGTGCTAAGGTTGATTTTTGCGTGCCGACTGGTAATTTTGGCAATATTCTTGCAGGATATATGGCAAAGAAGAGCGGCTTGCCTGTAAACAGACTTGTATGTGCTTCAAATGAAAATAATGTGCTTACAGATTTCCTTGAAACAGGGGTTTATGACAGAAACCGTACATTCCATCTCACAGATTCACCAAGTATGGACATCCTTATTTCCTCCAATCTTGAACGTCTGCTTTATATGATGTCGGATGATGAAACTGTAAAAAACTGGATGAAAGAACTTAAGGATAATGGCAAATACGATATCGGTAAGGATATGCTGAATAAACTTCATTTGGAAGGTTTTATCGGTTATTGCTGTGATGATAAAATAACTGCAGAGACAATTAAAAAGATATATGATACAACAGGATATCTCTGTGATACTCATACAGCGGTAGGTATAAATGCAGCACAACAGTATGCAAATGCTGAAAAATCAGATTATCCTATGATTGTTGTTTCAACAGCTTCTCCATTCAAGTTTGCACCTGCAATGCTTAATGCACTTGGCGTAAACAGTGAAGGCGATGACTTTGAAAAGCTTGAAAAACTTGAACGTACTGTAAAAACAAAAGCACCATCACCTTTGTCTGAACTGAAAAACAAACAGCCAAGATTTGAAAAGGTGATTGATAAGAGTGATATGAGAAATGAAGTCCTCAGCTGGCTGAAAGGGAGGTAACATATGAAAACGATAGTTGTTCTCTGTGATGGTATGGCAGATTATCCTGTACCTGAACTTGATGGCAAAACTCCTCTTGAAGTTTCATCTCATCCGAATATGGATAAAATTGCAGGGAAAGGTATATTTGGTCTTGCACGTACAGTTCCTGCAGGTATGCACCCGGGAAGTGATAATGCAAATCTTTCTGTTTTCGGGTATGATCCCCACGTATATTACACAGGACGTTCTCCACTTGAAGCTGTAAATATGGGCGTTGAACTTGCCCCTGAGGATGTGGCATACAGATGTAATCTTGTTACACTTTCCGGTTCTGAGAATATAGATGAATGTGTAATGTACGATTACAGTGCAGGGGAAATATCAACTGAAGAAGCGTGTCAGCTTATTGAATATATGGACAAGGTATTCCGTAATGATTTTATAGAGCTTCATTGTGGAATAAGTTACCGTCATTGTCTTGTGCTTCGCAGAAGCGAGACAGGTGCTGTTACAACACCGCCACACGATATAAGCGGAAAGCCTGTTATGGAATGTCTGCCTGATGGAGAAAACGGCCTTTATCTCTATTCAATGATGCGTCGCTCGTATGAATTGCTTAAGGATCATCCTGTCAATAAGAAGCGTATTGCGGAAGGTAAAAATCCTGCGAACTGTCTTTGGTTCTGGGGTGAGGGAAGAAAGCCTGCTCTCACACCTTATAAAGAAAAGTTTGGTATCGAAAAGGGTGGCGTAATTTCTGCAGTTGACCTCATAAAAGGTATAGGCATTTGTGCAGGCCTTGATGTTCTTAGGGTTGATGGAAATATTACAGGCACATTCGAAACAGATTATCTCGCTAAAGCCAAAACAGCAATAAAGGCCTTTGAAGATGGATATAGCTTTATTTACTTGCATATTGAAGCGGCCGATGAATGTGGACATCACAATCAGTTGAAAGAAAAAATAGAATGTATCGGAGATATAGACAGCAAGGTGATAGGCCCTGTGGTGGAATACCTTGAAAACTGTGCTGACGATTATTCTATACTCATAATGCCTGATCATCCGACTCCAATGGCAATCAGAACTCATTCGGCAGATCCTGTTCCGTTTGCAATGTACAGAAGCAAGGATATTCCTGCAGAAAATACAGTTGTATATACAGAAAACAATGCTAAAAATACAGGTGTTTTCTATGATAAAGCATATGAATTGATGGGAGAACTTCTGAAACAGGAGGGATAACATGAAAGAAATGTTCGAAATAGGAATGTTTCAGGCCTTCTTCAGTACAGAAGCATGGCAGATAACAATTCCGTTGTGGGTATGCGTTGTGCTGGGGTTTACTGTACAATATGTGCTTCTCAAAAAGATAACAATTTATGCCAGATGGATTTTTGCAGCAATAATTACTTTGATTGTAATTTTATGTGAAGCCTTATCCCATATTATAACCGGGTGGGATTTGTTTGGATTACTTATAGTCTATGGCGGCGTATTTGCGTTGTTTATAGGTATCATAATTGCGACAGTAACATACAAAATAAGAAACAGATAAAAAAGAAACCTCCTATTTGGGAGGTTTTTCTTTACTTTTTGAGTTCAGGCCAAGGTGTGAGATTTTCGCAATCGACAACAAATGCTTTTTCTGCAATTTCAGCAAGAGGACTGTCGGAGAGAGAGTCAGAATAGAATTCATCAATTTTTTCATCACCGAAGATTTCTCTGTAACGAATTACTTTTTCAGCACCATAACAATTCTTTCTCAGCCATTTGCCTGTCTTTTCGTCAGCTTCAGATGCAATAAGTGTGCCGATTCCAAGCTCTTTGCATATATCGCGAAGGAGGAAAGATGGACTTGCAGAAATAATTACATCATCAGGACGCTTCTGAGCGAGATAATATTTGGAAAATCCATCCATATTCTGGCTCCAGAAATCCTTGACATATTTGTCGAGCGGCTGGAAATGGCGAATAATGCTGAAGAGCTTTTCCTTCATTCTGTCCTTTTCACAAAGGCCGAGTTTATACTTGATGAAATAAATACCTGCAAGAGGGAGTCTGTAAGCTACATAAGGCTTTTTCTTAAGGCAGTAAAAAATAAACTTTTTTGAACTGTCTGGATTGAAAATTGTTTTATCGAAATCATATACGTTCATAATAAGCACCACAAAAAATAATATTTTAACTTATTCTATCACATATATGTACCTCTTGCAAGTGTGAAATGTTTTATTGAGCAAAGAAATCACAAAATGCATTGGAAAGAGAATTGATAAAAGCAGTTTTGTATTCATCGGACAGCAACAATTCAAGGGAGTCAGGTGAACAGACAAATTGATTTTCAATAAGAACAGCGTATGTGTTTTTAGGCTTTGTCATATAAAGATTTGAACTTTTTGATACATAATTTACAGGTATGTCATTCATGTGTTGTGATATGAAATCGGCAAGACGATAGGAATGGTGGTTGTTTGTATGAAGTGATATACCGCTGACAGAATTATTTGCAGATGCGGCACTGATGCTGTCGCTGTGTAACGAAATAAACACGGTATTTGAAGAGGCAGCCATATTGTATCGTTTATCAAGGGGTATATCACTATCATCAGTACGTGTGTATTTAACATCTGCACCAAGGGCTGAAAGCTTTTCTCCAAGCAATAGTGTGTAATCAATATTTATATCCTTTTCGGTTATCTGATATGAACAGGAGAGAGCACCTGACTGGCTTCCACCATGTCCGGCATCGAGCAGAAAAGATATTCCTTCAAGTGGTTTTTCTTGATTTGAAGAAAGCGGCTTCTTGTAAAAAATAATATCTGAATAACTGTTATACGATGTTATAGAATAACCTGAAATATCATTGTTAATCGAAGGTGTAAAGGTGTATACCAGACTGTTTGCACTTAGGGTAATATTTCCGCTTGAAATGATTTCGGGTATGTTTTCCAGATCAAAAGCTCCGCATATATGAAGTGAATATCCGTTTTCTGATTCTGTTATGGCACAGCTTATATCTTCGGAATGTTCGAAACGAACTGTGTGTTCAGAATCGGTTTCAAATGTAGAAAAATTACTTATTTTTTCGGCTGATAACATGGTCTTTGAAGCTTTTTTGCAATTATCTCTTTTAATCCATCCCAAATTTTCAAGATGAAAAAATTCCCCTTTTGATGAGTTTACATTCCATGTTGTACCGACAGGAAGGATGGTTATTGCACCTTCATCAGTGGATGGATTTTTGTATACATTGGAATTGTCATTTGAAACTGAGATGGTAAAAGTTTTATTTTCATAATATTCTTTCGTAATACTATACGGTTCAAAATGTCCAAAAACAGAGCCATTGATTTTATGAACAGTAAATACAGCAGTTGTTAACTGACCATCATGGGGCAAAGTAAAAGAATAATTTATCGTATCCGATTTCAATGTATAGTTACGGTGTATTTTTATCGTTCGCGTGGTATTCCCGGATGAAAAAGTAAAGATGTTCATACCATACACAAGAGGCATTGAAATTGAGAAATATCCATCGGCAGAAGTTTCAACAGTTTGTCCGTTAATCAGTAAACCGCCAGTTGCTGTGCCGTAAAAATGAAAACGGGGCAGGACAGTACGAAACTCATCATTTTCTATGGCAATATATAACTTGGTGTCGGTCGAATATGCTGCCAGTCTTTCGGTGAGCGCTTCATCGATATTACTCATTCTGAAAATGCAGAAACCGCTGCAGTTATCTGATGAAATATTCATATTTATTTGAGAAGATATTTCATCATAATTATATCCCAATTCATTGTTTTCAATGCGGTAGGCAGCCAGCCCTGTATATAATTTTACAGATGTACCTTTGACAGCATTATTCCACCAATGAAGAAGCTCGGCATAATCCGCTTCTTCATTCCCTATATTCCAGTAAAGCTGGGGCATAATATAGTCGATTTTTTCATCTTTTATCCATTTTAATGTGTCGGCATAATGGTCATAATATGACTGGGATGAATTGGTGTTACTGCCGTCAGGATGGCTTGATTTGTTTGCCCATACGCCAAAAGGTGAAATGCCAAAAACACATTTGGGATTGGCAGACTTTATTTCGTCATACAGCGAGTAAATCAGACTGTCCACCTGACGTACACGAAAAGTATGAAGGTCTTCATTTTCATATTTCATAGTCTGATATGATGTCTCATCTGCAAAATCTGAAGAAGGATAGAAATAATCATCGAGATGAATCCCCTTGATATCATAGTTATTTATAATTTCCAGTACACCGTCTGTAATTAACTGACGTACATTCTTGGAAGCTGGATCAAAATATAAATTTCCATCTTTATGGAATATCACGTTTTCGCTCAAAGTATGTACAGGACTATTGGCGGATAATGAAGCGAGAGCATCTTCTTTTGAAGCGAAGTTTCCTCTTGTTATTCTGTATGGATTTATCCATACGTGAATACCTATGCCCATTTCTTTTCCTTTTGAAATGAAGTATTCCAGAATATCAAAATCATCAGGGAAACTTTCACCTTGTGTTGTGCAGATATATGCGCTTGAAGGAAAAATATCAGACTTATACAATGCATCGCAAGCAGGTCTAACCTGAAGAAAAATATCGGTAAGACCACTTGAATATGCCTGTCTGATAATAGCGTCAGCCTCTTGCATAAGCTCGGCTGAGGATAGTCCGGATTTAGATGGGAAATCAAGGTTATAAACCGAACTTACCCAAACACCACGCATATCCTGACCAAGAGCATATGATGGAAATATCATAATAAAATACATGGCCGCAATAAGAAAAATCCTTTTCATAACTACCTCCGTTTTTATATAGATAACTGAAAATATATATGACAAAATAGCTTCGCTTATGTTGACAGAATGAATGAAAATTTATTATAATATAAGATGGAATAGAAGAATATTCAAAAATAACAAGATTTATATTTACCAATATGGCCGACTATAAGTATAATTTACAAAGAATGGAAATTGCTGTATGGAAGAATTACATAAAAATCATAGACAAAGATTGAAAAACAGATTCCTTGAAAAGGGGCTTGAGGGGTTTGAAGACCATAATGTTCTTGAGCTTCTGCTTTTTTATGCAATTCCGAGAAAGGACACAAATGAAATAGGTCACAGACTCATCAAACATTTCGGCTCTATTTCTGCAGTATTCGAAGCATCGGTTGAAGAGCTGAGTCAGATTGAAGGTATGGGTGAAAACTCAGCAGCTTTTATAAAGCTTATGCCTGCGGTGGCAAAACGATACCTTACAGATGAGCATAAATCAGCATTTCTACACAGTTCAAAGGCGGCTGGTGAATACTTTTTGCCTCGTTTTATAGGTGAAAGGGAAGAGTGCGTATATGTGGCTTGTCTTGATGCAAAAGCCAAGGTCATAAAGTGCGAACTTGTACACAGAGGCAGTTTCAATTCTGTTGAAATAAATGTACGTAAAATTGCTCAGACAGCGCTCTTTTGTAATGCGGCAGGGGTTATTATTTCACATAATCATCCGGGTGGTGTGGCACTTCCGTCAGAAGCCGACAACAGCGTCACATATATGTTGAAAAATGGACTTTCAGCACTGGGAATCGAACTTTATGATCATATTATCGTTGCGGACAAGGACTATGTATCCTATGCAGATTCCTATCCAAACTGGAATCAGAAAACATCCCCATATTAATAGCATAACGGCCAAAGGAGAATAAAATGGATTTCAAGATACACTCCGAATATAAACCTGCAGGCGATCAGGTTGATGCCATCGACAAGCTTGCAATGGGTGTGAAACTTGGTATGGACGAGCAGACGCTGCTCGGTGTTACAGGCTCAGGTAAAACATTTACAATGGCAAATATAATTGAAAAAGTGCAGCGTCCTACTCTTGTGCTTACTCATAATAAAACTCTTGCTGCACAGCTTTGCTCGGAATTCAGAGAGTTTTTTCCGGAAAATGCCGTAGAGTTTTTTGTATCCTACTATGACTATTTCCAGCCGGAAGCATATATTCCATCCACAGACACATATATCGAAAAGGATTCTGCTATCAATGCTGAACTTGAAAGACTTCGCCATTCGGCTACATCAGCGCTGTTTGAAAGAAGAGACGTCATAATTGTGGCATCGGTTTCGTGCATATACTCTCTGGGCAGCCCGATTGACTACGAATCTATGGTTATATCTCTGCGTACCGGGCAGGAAAGAAATCGTGATGAGCTTTGCAGAAAACTTGTTGAAATACAGTACGAACGCAATGATATTGCTTTTGAACGCAACAGATTCCGTGTCAGAGGTGATGTGGTTGAAATATATCCTGTATATACAGATGAGTTCGCATATCGTGTTGAATTCTTTGGTGATGAAATCGAAAGAATATCAGAAATAAATCCGCTTCAGGGCACAGTTACAAGAATTGTTGATCATGCAGCGATTTATCCTGCATCGCATTATGTTACGCCAAAAGACAAGTTGCAGGAAGCGCTCATTGATATTGAAAAGGAAATGGAAGATCAGGTAGAATTCTTCAAATCCCAGGATAAAGCCATTGAAGCGCAGCGAATCAGACAGCGCACAACTTATGATATGGAAATGCTGAGAGAAATTGGTTTTTGCAGCGGCATTGAAAATTATTCGAGAGTTCTTTCAAGAAGAGAACCGGGCAGCTCGCCATTTACATTGTTCGATTATTTCCCAAAAGATTTCCTTATGTTCATCGATGAATCGCATGTTATGCTGCCTCAGCTGAGGGCTATGTACGCAGGTGACAGATCGAGAAAACAGATGCTCGTCGATTATGGATTCCGTCTGCCGTCAGCTCTCGATAACAGACCGCTTAAGTTCGATGAATTCAATGAAAGATTAAACCAGGTTATCTATGTAAGTGCTACGCCTGCTGAATATGAAAGAGAGCGTTCTTCACAGATCGTTGAACAGGTGATCAGACCGACAGGTCTTCTTGATCCTGAGGTGGAAGTTCGTCCTGTCGAAGGACAGATTGACGATCTTATCAACGAAATAAGAAAATGTGAAAAACTCGATCAGCGAGTGCTTATTACAACCCTCACCAAGAAAATGGCGGAGGATCTGACAAATTATTTAAGTACAAATGGTATTGCTGTCAAATATATGCACCACGATGTTAAAACTATCGAAAGAATGGAACTTATACGTGACCTTCGTCTTGGAAAGTTTCAGGTGCTTGTGGGTATTAACCTTCTCAGAGAAGGTCTGGATATTCCTGAAGTCGCGCTGGTTGCGATTCTGGATGCCGATAAGGAAGGATTTTTGCGTTCGGAAACATCGCTTATTCAGACAATAGGCCGTGCAGCACGAAATGCGGATGGCAGAGTAATACTTTATGCAGATACAATAACACCATCTATGGACAGAGCGATAAGCGAGACAAACCGTCGTCGTTCAATACAGATGGCGCACAACGAAAAGTTTGGCATTGTTCCTAAGACTGTGGCAAAGGATGTACGTGAAATCATTGAAATCTCACGCGATACATCAAGACTGCCTAAGGAAAGCCGAAAGAAGATGGATAAGAAACAGAAGGAAGATATGATCGCAAAGCTGACCAAGGAAATGAAGGAAGCAGCAAAGATGTTGGAATTCGAACTTGCAGCCCAGATCAGAGACAGAATCAAGGAGCTTCAGAAATAAATGAGAGAAAATATTTCAATCAGAGGAGCAAGAGAGCACAACCTGAAAAATATCAATATAGATATCCCTCGTGACAGTCTTACTGTTATTACAGGTATTTCGGGTTCGGGAAAGAGCTCGCTGGCATTTGATACAATTTATGCAGAAGGCCAGCGCAGATATGTCGAAAGTCTCAGCTCGTATGCAAGAATGTTTCTGGGACAAATGGAAAAGCCTGATGTAGACTATATTGAGGGTCTTTCTCCGGCTATATCAATTGACCAGAAAACAACATCAAAAAATCCACGTTCAACTGTCGGTACAGTAACAGAAATATACGATTATCTTCGTCTTTTGTGGGCGAGAATAGGCACGCCGCATTGTCCGAAATGCGGCAAGGAAATAAAACAGCAGACGATTGATCAGATTATTGATCAGCTGCTTGATTTGCCTGAAGGTACACGTGTTCAGGTGCTTGCGCCTGTAATCAGAGGTAAGAAGGGTGAACACGCTAAGGTGCTTGATGATGCGAGAAAGAGCGGTTATGTTCGTGTGCGCGTTGATGGCATTATTTATGACCTTTCGGAAGAAATTAAACTTGAAAAGAATAAGAAACACAATATTGAAATAGTTGTCGACCGTCTTGTAATCAAACCTGAAGTTCGTCAGCGTATGACAGATTCTGTTGAAATAGCCAGTGGTCTTTCAGGTGGGCTCATAATTGCTGATCTTATGAAAGAGGGCGAAATAGTATTTTCACAGAATTATGCCTGTGATGACTGTGGTATCTCTATTGAAGAACTGACACCGAGAATGTTTTCTTTCAATAACCCTTATGGTGCCTGCCCTGAATGTACAGGTATCGGTGTGCGTTATGAGATAGATCCCGAAAGAATTATTCCAAATAAGAACCTTTCGATTCGAGGTGGCGCTATCAAAGCATCAGGCTATGCCACAATGGACAAAGACGGCATTGCTATGGCTTATATGAAGGCTCTTTCGGAAAAATACAACTTCTCACTTGATGTGCCTGTAAAGGAACTTTCGAAGGAAGTTATAGACGTTATCATGTATGGCACGGGTGATGAAAAGCTTACCCTTAACTGGAGCTGGCTTGGAGGAGAAAATGGTGGTACTTACGTTCATGCATTTGAAGGTATCGTCAAAAATCTTGAACGTCGATATAAAGAGACCAACAGCGAATCTATGAGGGCTGAAATCGAAGAAAGCATGAGTGCTATTCCTTGTCCTGTTTGCGGCGGAAAGCGTCTTAAACCGGAGGTTCTTGCTGTCACAGTTGGTGGAATAAATATTGCAGAATATTGTGATATGAGTGTTGTAAAAGCCCTTGAGTTTATGGAAAAACTTGAACTGACAGGGCAGAAGGCTCAGATTGCTGAAGTTATTCTTAAGGAAATCAAGGAAAGACTTGGATTTTTGAAGAGCGTTGGTCTTGAATACCTCACACTTTCAAGAAATGCAGGATCTTTATCGGGCGGTGAAAGTCAGAGAATTCGCCTTGCAACACAGATTGGTTCATCACTTATGGGTGTTTTATATATTCTCGATGAACCGTCTATCGGTCTTCATCAGCGTGATAATGAAAAACTGATTGCAACACTCAAAAGACTTCGTGACCTTGGTAATACTCTTCTTGTTGTAGAACATGACGAAGATACAATGCTTGCGGCTGACCATATTATTGATATCGGTCCGGGTGCAGGGGTGCATGGTGGTGAAGTTATCGTTCAGGGTACAGTTGAAGAAATCAAAAAGTGTACAAAATCACATACAGGTAATTATCTCAGTGGCAGACAGAAGATTGAAGTGCCAAAGGAAAGAAGAGAGGGCAATGGCAATTTCCTGGAAATAGTAGGAGCGGAACAGAATAATCTCCGTAAAATAGATGTAAAGATTCCGCTTGGAAAGTTCACAGCTGTAACAGGTGTATCCGGATCGGGAAAGAGTTCTCTCATAAATGAAATCCTCTATAAGCATCTTGCGGCGGACCTTAATGGTGCACGTACAAGAGCGGGTAAACATGAGGAAATCAGAGGGCTTGAACATCTGGATAAGGTCATCAATATCGACCAGTCTCCGATCGGCAGAACACCTCGCTCAAATCCGGCAACATATACAGGTGTGTTTGGAGATATCAGAGAGCTTTTTGCACAGACTCAGGATGCAAAGGCGAGAGGTTACGGCTCGGGCAGATTCTCCTTCAATGTAAGAGGCGGACGCTGTGAAGCATGTTCTGGTGATGGCTTGCTGAAAATTGAAATGCACTTCCTGCCGGATATTTATGTGCCGTGTGAAGTATGTAAAGGCAAGCGATACAACAGAGAAACCCTTGAAGTCAGATATAAAGGCAAGAATATATACGAAGTTCTTGATATGACTGTTGTTGAAGCTATGGAGTTCTTTGAACCTATTCCTAAAATATACAGAAAGCTCCGTACACTTTATGAAGTCGGTCTGGGATATATCAAACTTGGACAGTCATCCACAACACTTTCCGGCGGTGAAGCACAGCGAGTAAAACTTGCAACTGAGCTTGCAAGAAGAGCGACAGGCAGAACCATTTATATTCTCGATGAACCGACAACAGGTCTTCATGCTTTTGATGTTCACAGACTTATTGATGTGCTTCAGAAACTTACAGATTCAGGAAATACAGTAGTGGTTATCGAACACAACCTTGATGTAATAAAAACTGCCGATCATATCATTGATCTTGGTCCTGAAGGCGGCGATAAGGGCGGTTTGATTGTGGCGCAGGGAACACCTGAGGAAGTTGCTCAGTGCGAAGAATCATACACAGGTAAATATTTGAAAAAAATTATGAAATAATGTCGTTAACCTATGGAAATTTTCAGTCGCTTGTGATATAATTTATAGAGATAAATTGTGGGGAGCTTATACTGCCCAATAAAACAGAGAGGGAATATTATGGATACACCAAAATATAAAAGAGTACTTTTAAAGATCAGTGGTGAAGTTCTTGGCGGTGAACGCGGTTTTGGCCTCGATTTTAATGTTGTAGGCAAGGTAGCGCAGGCTATCAAGGACTGTGTTGAAATCGGTGCAGAAATCGGCGTCGTTGTTGGCGGCGGTAATTTCTGGAGAGGCGTCAAGGATGGCGGCGGACGTATTGAACGTACAAGAGCTGACCATATGGGTATGCTTGCAACAACTATCAATGCTCTTGCTCTCGCAGATGTTCTTGAAAATATGGATGTCGAAGTAAGAGTGCAGACAGGTATCGACATGGTTAAGGTTGCTGAACCATATATCAGAGGTAAGGCTATCAGACATCTTGAAAAGAAACGCGTTGTTATCTTTGCATGCGGCACAGGTAACCCATTCTTCTCAACAGATACTGCAGCTGCTCTTCGTGCTGCAGAAATCGGCGCAGAAGCTATTCTTCTTGCAAAGAACATCGATGGCGTATATACAGCAGACCCTAACAAAGATCCAACGGCTGAAAAGATCGATGAAATTACATATAATGAAGTGCTTTACAGAGGCCTCGCAGTTATGGACTCTACTGCAACTTCACTCTCTATGGACAACAAGATTCCAATCATCGTATTTGCGCTTAAGGATACAAGCAATGTAAAGCGTGTTCTTATGGGTGAAAAGATTGGTACAGTTGTAAAAGCAAAATAGTTAATAATTTAAACCACACCGTAATAAAATAATATAATAACAGGAGGTTCTTCGTATGATTAAGGACGATTACAAAGTTTATGGTGAAAAAATGGATAAGACAGTTGCTGCTCTCAAGCATGAGTTCACAACTATCAGAGCAGGCCGTGCAAATCCAGGCGTTTTAGATAAGATTACAATCGAATATTTTGGTTCCACAATGCCAATCAACCAGATTGGTTCCATCTCTGTTCCAGAACCAAGAATGCTTATGATTCAGCCATGGGATGCAAGCGCTCTCAAGCTCATCGAAAAGGCTATCCTCGCTTCTGATATCGGTATCACACCACAGAATGATGGTAAGGTTATCCGCCTCAACTTCCCACCTCTCACAGAGGAAAGAAGAAAGGAACTTATCAAGACAGTTCACAAGTATGGTGAAGAAGCTAAGGTTGCTGCAAGAAATATCCGCAGAGATGCAAATGATAAGTTCAAGGATATGAAGAAGAAGAGCGAAATCACTGAAGATGACCTTAAGGATGCAGAAAAGGAAATCCAGAACATGGTAGACAAGATCTGCAAGGAAATCGACAATGAAGTAGCTAAGAAGGAAAAGGAACTTTCCGAAATCTAAGTTGTTTATTAGGCGGACATTGTCCGCCTAATATAGTTTTCAAAGGATTAGACATGATTATTAAAAAAACAATCGAAAAGCCTGATATGAATAACCTTCCTGTTCATATTGCTGCCATTATGGATGGCAATGGAAGATGGGCCAGTTCAAAAGGTCTGCCGAGAACAGTAGGGCATAAGGCAGGCAGCGAGGCTTTCAGAAAAATATCCGAATATCTCAACGATATCGGAGTAAAGTATTTTACAGTATATGCCTTTTCAACAGAAAACTGGAAGAGACCAAAGGATGAAGTTTCTGCTATTATGAAGCTGCTTAAGGAATACCTCCTTGAAGCTATTTCTGATATGGCTGAAAAGAATATTCGTCTTTGCTTCTTTGGAGATCAGACTCCGCTTTCTGATGAGCTTAAAGATCTTATCAGAAAGACTGATGAAATCTCAAAGGGATGTACAGGTCTTACTGTAAATGTATGTCTTAATTATGGTGGCAGAGATGAAATTACAAGAGCCGTACAGGCAATTGTAAAGGATGGCATAAAGCCTGAGGATATTACAGAAAAACTCATATCTTCATATCTGTATTCCAAAGATACGCCGGATCCTGACCTTATAATCAGACCTGGTAAAGAACAAAGAATTTCTAACTTCCTGTTGTGGCAGTGTGCCTACAGTGAATTCTATTTTACAGAAACATTGTGGCCTGATATGAATGAGGAAGAAATGAATAAAGCTATTATCAGCTTCCAGAAAAGAAAAAGAAGATTCGGAGGAATATAGGTAAAATGAAACAGAGAGTTATCACAGGCGTGGTAGGCATAATTATATTCTTTATTGTTGTCTATTGTCTGCCTGTTGAAGGTATTATTGCTGTTTTTTCGCTTTTGTGCGGCATAGCTGCATATGAAGCAATTCATATTAACAGTGAGATGGGAAAGAATAAGCTTTATCTTGCTATTTCTGCCCTTATGGGTGCCATGATTCCACTTACTGTTGTTAAACTTGGTATGAATACAATGCTCATTATGGCAGCTGTATATACAGCGGTTATGGTGATTTTTGCATTCAGTAAGAAAATTAAATTCAATCTCGGCAGAGTTGTTGAAAGCTACATAGGTGTATTTGGTGTTACAACACTTCTTTCTTCTGTTATGAAGATTCTCATTCTCGCTGAAGAAGGAATGGTAGTTGTACTTTTGCCATTTGCTATGGCATGGTGCACAGACATTATGGCACAGCAGTTTGGTATTCATTTTGGCAAACATAAGCTTTGCCCAAAAATCAGCCCTAAAAAGACAGTGGAAGGCTCTGTCGGCGGTATTCTCGGCGGTGTACTTGGTGTATTTCTTGTTTCCCTTCTTTTCAAGGAAATCAGTATTCCAACTGTGACACTTGTTCTTATGGGTGCTGTTGGTTCGGTAATTGCTCAGATTGGCGACCTTTCAATGTCTTTACTTAAGAGATTGAACGGTGTTAAAGATTTCAGCAACCTTTTCCCGGGACATGGCGGTGTGCTCGACAGATTTGACAGCGTTATGCTTGCGGCGCCATTCGTTGAATTGGTTCTGAGATATTTGGGTATAATGTAACAGAGGAATTATGAAAAATATTACAATTTTAGGCTCTACAGGTTCTATCGGTACTCAGGCGTTGTCGGTTGCAAAAAGCTGCAATTACAATATTGTTGCATTGACAGCGGGCAGAAATGTTCAGCTCCTCGCACAGCAGATTGAGGAATTCAAGCCGGAGTATGCTGTAATTGCATCTGAAACAGATGCAGAAGTTCTTCAGAAGAAGTATCCTGATGTAAAGATTCTTTGGGGAGAAGAGGGCGTTGAAACTGTAGCTTCATTAGACAAAAATGATATTGTTCTCAATTCTATCGTAGGTATTGCAGGATTGAAGGGGACTATAGCTGCTGTAAAACATGCAAAAAGACTTGCTCTTGCAAACAAGGAAAGTCTTGTCTGTGCAGGCAGCATAGTTATGCCTATGGCAAAGGAATACGGCTGTGAAATTACTCCTGTCGATTCTGAACATTCTGCAATGTTCCAGTCGATGCAGTCGGGTAAACATGGAGAAATTGAATCTGTTATTCTTACAGCTTCAGGAGGTCCATTCTTTGGTAAAAAGGCTGAAGAATTGACAGGTATGAAGGCTGCTGATGCTCTCAGGCATCCTTCGTGGAATATGGGCAATAAAATCACCATCGACAGTGCAACACTTATGAATAAAGGCTTTGAGTTCATTGAAGCAATCTGGCTCTTTGATCTTAGGCCTGAGCAGATTGAAGTTGTTGTCCATAGAGAAAGCATTATTCATTCTGCAGTAGAGTTTGTTGATGGCAATGTGATCGCACAGTTGTCAAATCCGGATATGCGTCTGCCGATTTCTTATGCAATTTCCTATCCTGAAAGAGTTGAAATTCCATACAGAAAGCTGAAGCTTGCTGAAATCGGTAAGATGAGTTTCTATGAGCCTGATCTTGAAACATTCGGATGCCTTAAACTTTGTATTGATTCTGTAGCAAAAGGCGGCAACAGTGGTGCCGTTATCAATGGTGCAAATGAAGAGGCTGTAAAATTGTTCCTGAATGATAAAATAGGATTCCTTGATATCTATAACTGTGTGAAATATGCCTACGACAATGTTGAGTATATTGAAAATCCTGATATCAATGATATTTTTGAAAGTGACAAGCTGGCAAGAGCCTGTGTAAACAACTATATTATGAGGTAATAAATTGAGCGTACTTTTAGCAATTTTAGTTTTCGGTTTGCTTATTTTCATCCACGAGTTAGGTCATTTTGCTGTGGCAAAGGCATCCGGAATTGTAGTTAATTCATTTTCTATAGGTTTTGGTCCTGCACTTATCAAAAAGCAGATCGGTGAAACGCTTTACGCCATAAGAATTATCCCATTCGGCGGCGCTGTAGAAATGAAGGGCGAAATCACTGAAGATGACAGAGAACTTACAGAAGAAGAAAAAGAAGGCAGCTTCCTTACTGCAAAGCCTGTAAACAGACTTCTCGTATGTATTGCAGGTGCTTTTATGAACTTCCTGCTTGGTTTTGTTATTCTTTTCTTTATCATGCTTCCAGCTCAGTCGACCATTGCTCCTGAAATCACATTCCTTGAACCTGATTTTGAATATGGCGAATATTTCCAGGTAGGAGACGTGTTCAAGAAGGTGGATGACTTCAAGGTGTTCACATACAACGATCTTTCGTCAGGTCTTGGGCTCAACAAGGATGGAACATATGATATCGTTCTTGAAAGAAATGGCGAAAAGATCACATATGATGATCTTGCACTTGAAAAGAAAACTTTCGGTGATGAAACTGCTCCAAGATATGGTTTCAGCTTTGGTGTAAAGGAACTCACCATTACAGATAAAATAAAAGAAACATTTAATAATTCGGCAAGCTTTGTACAGTCTGTCTATGTAAGTCTTAAATATATGGTGACAGGAAATGTGCAGACTTCCGATATGATGGGCGCAGTTGGTATTACAAACGAAATCAGCGACAGGGCAAAGAGCTCCATGACTGAGATGTGGTACTTTGTTGCGTTCCTTTCAATAAATCTTGCAGTTGTAAACATGCTTCCTTTCTTCGCTCTTGACGGTGGCAAGTGTGTTCTTATCCTGTGGGAAATGATTACAAAAAAGCCGATCAAGCCAAAATATGAGGCTTATCTTAACCTGATCGGTATGGTATTACTTTTAGGTTTGTTCGTATTTGTAACTTTTAATGATGTTTTAAGACTTATAAGAGGTTAAAATGAGAAGAAAATCAAAAGAATTAAATATCGGGGGTGTCCTCATCGGTGGAGGGCACCCTGTTGCCATTCAGTCGATGTGCAACATCCCATCCTATGATGTGGAAAATACAATCAAGCAGATAGACAGACTTTTTGAAGCCGGCTGTCAGATTACCCGTCTTGCTGTGCCTGATGAAGAGGGGGCTGTGAACTTTGCAAAAATAAGAAAGGCATCCAAGCTTCCTATCGTTGCGGATATTCATTTTGACTATCGCCTTGCAATTATGGCTGCACAGGGAGGTGCTGATAAAATCCGCATAAATCCTGGTAATATTGGCGATATCAACAAAGTGCGTGAAGTTGTAGCCGTATGTAAAGATAAGGGCATTCCTATCAGAATTGGCGTTAACGGTGGTTCTCTTGAAAAGCCTATCCTTGAAAAGTATGGTGTAACACCGATTGGTCTTGTAGAAAGCGCTATGCGCCATGTAGATATTCTTGAAAAATGTAATTTCACAGATATCTGTATTTCTATCAAAACTTCCAACGTAAAAAATAATATCGATGCATACAGAATGATGGCGGAAAAATGTGAATATCCGCTCCATCTTGGGGTAACAGAAGCCGGTACAGAATATATGGGTACTATCAAATCAGCTGTTGCTCTCGGCTCGCTTCTTTGCGATGGTATCGGAGATACAATCAGAGTTTCTCTTACAGACGATCCTGTTAAGGAAATCTATGCAGCTAAGGCAATTCTTAAGTCAATTGGTATGTCTGACAGCGGTGTAAATATTGTATCCTGTCCTACTTGCGGCAGAACGAGAGTTGGCCTTATCGATCTTGCAAAGGAAGTTGAGCATAAGCTTTCCAATGTGAAAGCAAAGCTTAATGTTGCTGTTATGGGCTGTGTTGTAAATGGCCCTGGTGAAGCAAGAGAAGCTGATGTAGGTGTGGCATGCGGAAAGGGAGAAGGTCTTATTTTTGCAAAGGGTGAAATCATCAAAAAGGTTGCAGAAGACCAGATTGTCCCTGAACTTATAAAATATATTGAAGAATTAACCGGTGAAAAGATATGAGTACAGTACATCTCTACGATATTTGCGAAAGATGTAAAGTAAATAGTCCGATATGGAGTTCTATGGTGAAAGAGTTTGTGCCAGATGTGAAAAATAATTCACTCACACTCACTCTTGAACCTAATGAGCTTATTTTGCCGTGGTCTGTAAGAGATGCAGAAGAAGCCATAAGAGAGGCTTATGAGCTCGAAAGCGTAAAAACAAAGATGCTTTATGATATTGAAGAAATGTCACGCAGAGACATTGAAACAATGATGACTTTCCTTTGTGATAAGTACCCATCTCTTAAAGCTGCACTTAATTATGAAAAGATTTCTTTTGAAAAGAACAAGCTTATTCTTTACATAATAAAGGAGATGTTTTTCCGTGTTGACAGTATAAGGGCTGATATGGAAAAAATTCTTGCAGAATGGCTTGGAGAAGGTATTTTGATTTCACTTATTGAATGTGAAAATACAGGCAAAAGCTTTGATAAAATACGGGCAGAGGAAATCAAAAAGCTTGAAGATGAAGCACGCGCTTCTATGGCTAATGAATCGAGTAAGCCTAAGGCAAAAATTGAAAATAAGCCTGCTGGCGACCCACCGTGGAAAAAGAAAAAGGACCCTAATGCAGTAATGTTCAAGCCTGACAAAGAAGGTGAGAACGTCATTTATGGTAAGCCGGTCGCACGTGAGTTTACGAATATTGCTGATATTATACCTGACGGCAGTAAGGTTACAGTCAAGGGCAGAATATTCTATCGCGAAACACGAAAACTCAATGGCAAGGGCAAAACTGTTGTCACATTTGATATTTACGACGGCACAGGCTCTATAAGAGTTGTTAAGCTTTTTGAAGATGAAATAGTGGATGATATCGCAAAGGCGCTTAAAACTGATGCAGTTGCCGTGCAGGGCACAGTAAGCTGGTCAAAGTTTGAAAATGATACTATTCTTACGCCTACTGCTATTACAAAGGAAAAGCTTGAAAAGCGTAAGGATAAGGCGGAGCAGAAGAGAGTCGAATTACATCTCCACACGACAATGTCATCAATGGATGGCTTCTGTGATACTAAATCTGCCATCAAACTTGCATCCGGTTTTGGTCATAAGGCTCTTGCTATTACCGACCATGGTGTTGCTCAGGCATATCCTGATGCTATGAATGCTGCAAGCGGTATGGAAGATTTCAAGGTAATCTATGGTATTGAAGCTTATGCTGTCAATGATATAGATAACAAGGGTGCTGTAAAGGGGAACAGCCGTCAGAAAATAGATGATGAACTCGTTGTTTTTGACCTTGAAACAACCGGTCTTAATGCACAGAAATGTGAAATAATTGAGATTGCCGCTGTTATTATAAAAAATGGTGAAGAAGTATCTGAATATCATACCTACATAAAGCCAACAGTAAGTATTCCGATGGAAATCACAAATCTTACCGGGATTGACAATGAAATGGTAGCTGATGCCAGACCTATGGAAGTTGTTATTCCGGAATTCCTCGAATATATCGGAAACAGACCGCTTGTTGCACATAATGCAGATTTTGATACAGGATTTATGCGCGTTGCCTGTGAAAGACTTGGAATCGAAAAGGATTTCGTGTCCATAGATACTGTAACACTTGCAAAAAGTCTGCTGCCACAGCTTAAAAAGCACAGACTTAATAACCTTGCAGAACATTTCGCCCTGTCATTCAATCATCACAGAGCACTTGAAGATACAAAGGTGCTTGCTCAGATTGTATTCAAATTCTGGGAAATGCTCAAAACTGAATATAAGGTTGAAATTGTTGATGAGATTAATACTGCTGTTGCTGAAGCAACAAAGAATATAGGTGGTATTTCACGAAATTCTTACCATATGGTCATTCTTGTAAAGAACAAGAAAGGTCTGCGAGCGCTTTATGAAATGATTTCCCATTCACATCTTAAGTATTTTAAACGTCATCCGATTATGCCTATGAGCATGATTGAGAAGATGAGAGAGGATCTTATCATAGGTTCAGCGTGTGAAGCTGGTGAACTTTACAGCGCAGTGACCAGAGGCGCTACATGGAATGAACTTGTCAAAATTGCTAAGTTCTACGATTATCTTGAAATCCAGCCGGTCGGCAATAATGCCTTTATGATTCCAAAGGGAATCGCAAAGGATTTTGATCAGATCAGAGATTTTAACCGTACAATCGTAAAGCTTGGGGAAAAGCTTAATAAGCCTGTTGTTGCAACTGGTGACGTACATTTCCTTGAGCCGGAGGACAGCTATTTCCGTGAAATTATGATGACGGGTATGGGATTCTCTGATGCATCTGATCAGGCGCCGCTTTACTTTAAAACTACAGATGAGATGCTTGAGGAATTCAGCTATCTGGGCAAAGATAAGGCATTCGAAGTTGTTGTAACGAATACCAATATGATTGCCGATATGTGCGATAGTTACAGACCTATTCCGAAGGAGCAGTATCCACCTAAAATTGAAAACTCTGCACGTGATATTGAAAATATGTGCAGAACACGTGTAGCTGAAATCTATGGCGATAATCTTCCGCAGCTCGTATCTGACAGACTTAAACTGGAACTTGACTCCATAATCGGTCATGGCTTTGATATTATGTATATTATTGCGCAGAAGCTGGTTTCCAAGTCTATTTCCGATGGTTATCTTGTCGGTTCACGAGGCTCGGTTGGTTCGTCTTTTGTTGCATTCCTTACGGGTATTACTGAAGTTAATGCGCTTCCTCCACACTATGTGTGTCCAAAGTGCAAGCACAGTATTTTTGATGTGCCTCAGGAATATGGCTGTGGTGTCGACCTTCCAGACAAGGAATGTCCTGTTTGTGGTGAGATGCTCAAAAAGGATGGATTTGATATTTCCTTTGCTACCTTCCTTGGTTTCGATGGCGACAAGACACCCGATATCGACCTTAATTTCTCAGGTGAATATCAGGCTCGTGCCCATAAGGAGACTATCAATATCTTCGGTGAAGAAAATGTTTTCCGTGCAGGTACTATCGGTACTATCAAGGATAAGACTGCTTATGGTTTTGTAAAGAAGTTCCTCGAACAGAAGGGTATAGTAAAGAACAGAGCGGAAGAAAATCGACTTGTTCAGGGATGTACAGGCATCAAGCGTACAACAGGTCAGCATCCTGGCGGTCTGATGGTTGTGCCTAAAGAAGTATCTATCTATGACTTTACACCTGTTCAGCATCCTGCTGATGATCCTGATACAGATATTATCACAACTCATTTCGATTATCATTCCATTCACGATAATCTGCTTAAGCTTGACCTTCTCGGCCACGATGACCCGACTATGATCAAGCGCCTTGAAGAACTTACAGGCCTTAATGCTCGTGAAATTCCTCTTGATGACAAGCAGACAATGGGCATCTTTACCGATATCTCCAATCTTCATACAAAGAATGATGAGCCGCTGGATAAGGATGATCCGATTCTTGGCGTAACGGGTGCTGTTGCAATTCCTGAATTTGGTACAAAGTTTGTTCGTCAGATGCTGCTTGATACACAGCCATCTGCATTTGATGACCTGCTTAAGATTTCCGGTCTTTCTCATGGTACAAACGTATGGCTCAATAATGCACAGGATATTATCAAGGCTGGTTATGGTACGATCAAGGATGTTGTATCTACACGAGACGATATTCTGCGTTATCTTATGTCGCTTGGCGTTGAAAATAAGACTGCATTTACAATTATGGAAGCTGTTCGAAAGGGTAAAGGACTTAAGCCAGAATGGGAAACAATAATGCGTGACCATAATGTACCTGAATGGTATATTGAATCATGTAAGAAGATTGCTTATCTCTTCCCGCGTGCTCATGCGGTTGCATATGTTATGATGGCATTCCGAATTGCATGGTTTAAGGTGCACAAGCCTCTGGCTTTTTATAGTGCATACTTTGGAATCAGAGCAAATGGTTTTGATGCATCTGTTATGACATTCGGCGATGAAATGGTTGTCAAGAAGATGAATGAACTCCATGCCAAGGACAAGCGTTCTGGTGCTGAAGATGATATGCTCATCACTCTTGAAGTAGTTCATGAATTCTATAAGCGTGGATTCAAGTTTGAGCCTATCAATATTTATAAATCAGAAGTTACAAAGTTTGTGCCTACTGAAGATGGACTTATTACTCCGTTTACTGCTCTTCCTGGTGTTGGCTCTGCCGCGGCTCAGGATATTGTGGAAGAACGCAAGAAAGAAAGGTTTATGTCCGGTGAAGATATAATCATGCGTTGTCCAAAGGTTGGTAAATCGGTTGTAGATGCGCTTGATAAAGTCGGTGCACTTGGTGAGATACCTAAATCAAATCAGCTAAGTTTCTTCTAAAATAAAATGCAGGTAAATTATTACCTGCATTTTTATGTTATTTTCTGCCTTTATAATCTTTATCTATACGATCTTTCCAGTCTTCTCTGATACAGCTCGAGCGAAAAGCCGTAATTGTTTCATTTAATACCTCGTAATTGAGCTGTGTTCCGACGGAATCACAGTTATAATTAACGGCACGGTTTTCACTTATTCCAAAGCTCTTTGCTGTTCCTACAGCATCAATATTTGCACCAAGAAAAATGAATTCCCAACCATATTTTTCCTTTTGTCTGCTTATCATATTTTTAATCTTATCTGTATCAAAAAGGTGACTGGAGTTTTCCATACCATCTGTAGTAATTACAAACAAAGTCTTTTCGGGAATATCTTCTTTACGTGCGTACTTATGGATATTACCAATATGATGAATTGCACAGCCGATGGCATCGAGAAGGGCGGTGGAGCCGAAAGGAGAGTAGTCGTATTTTGTCATAGGTACAATATCTTTTATATTTTTTCGATCGTGAACTACTATGCTTTTGTCATTGAATAATACAGTGGACACCAGAACCTCTCCGGTATTGTCTTTTTGTTTTTCTATCATAGAATTGAAACCGCCAATTGTATCAGTCTCAAGGCCGTGCATCGAGCCGCTTCTGTCGAGAATGAAAACCAATTCTGTAAGATTTTTCATATTATTTACCTCCTGAAAATATGACTGTAAGAACTAACTTACAGTCATATTATAGTGGTATTTCTTACAGAATGGTCGCATTGAAAGCGACAAATTATCCACCGAGAGGTGGCTGATCAAAAGCGAATAAGGCTTCATTGATTTCGAAAATGTTGTAGTTCTTGTTTTTTATAAAAAATTCAATTATGACGTCAGATTTATAGGAATGAGAAAGGGCGTATCCGGCTTTTTTGAGAAGGTTATTGGTTTCGTTTAAAGGCAATTCAAGGGCAATTGCAAACGCAAGAGCGGTGTGTTTACTTGGTCTGTAATTGATATCACTGCGGATTTTTGAGAATAATTTTCGATCAATATTTGCCTTTTTATAGCACTGTGCATCAGTCATTCCTGACTCATCTATTTTGCGAAGAAGCATCTGAGAGAAACTTTCATCAAGACTATGAACAGCATCAAAGAGGAAAGAATCAGGACAAGGGGCAGTATCATGCACCTGGAGCTGCGCAATGGCAAGTTTTTCTCTTCGGGATAGTGTGTGTTCATCAACATAGTTATCATCAATGTATGATTTTATGCCGCTGAAAAGTTTTTCACCGATATCGAAAGACTTCTTATCAAAAATGACCAGATAAACATGCATATCATTATCGATAAGAAAATCGGTAATTGCAGTTACAGCAATTTTAAGCGCAGAAGCCTTAGGGAAACCATAGATACCCGATGAAATAAGAGGGAAGGCTATGCTTTCAAGTTTATGCTCTTTTGCAAGCTCAAGGGATCGGGAGTATGCAGAGTAAAGAAGCTGCGGCTCACTTCTGTTTCCGTCTTGCCAGATAGGGCCGACAGCGTGAATAACATATTTTGCAGGCAAATTAAAACCTTTGGTTATAACGGCATTGCCGGTATCGCAGTATCCTATTTTATTGCATGCCTCCTGCAAGTCAGAAGCTCCGGCAGCTTTGAAAATAGCACCGCATACGCCACCGCCGGCTAAAAGGTGCGAATTGGCAGCATTGACTATTGCATCAATTTCAAGTTTAGTTATATCAGCACGAATAATCTCAAAAGGCATAATATCACCTCGGAAATATAGTATAGTTATAATATATCATTAAATCAAAACAAAATCAAGGCTTCATCGTCCGCGTAACAGACGAAGAAGCCCCGATTTTATACAACTAAATAAAAAAGCGTACTCCGAAGAGTACGCTTTAATTTTTTATCAGATATTACTGACCGCAAGCTGCCTTGAATTCTGTCCAGACCTTTGTATGTGCTGCGTCAGCTTCTGCGGAGATGTTTTCAATCATTTCGGCAGAGGATGCATCGATGCCTTCTGGAAGTGTAAGGAAGCTCTTGTATGCATCGTCAATGAGTTCATCAGCCTTTGCATTTGTGCAGTAGTAGCCCATCCATTCGTAGCACTGCTTGGAAATTTCAGGCTGGAGAATGTAGTCGATGAACTTGTGAGCATTTTCAGCATTTGGAGCCTTGGAAGGAATAAACTGAGCCATAACACCGAAGCCGAAACCTTCTTCAGGGAATGTTACCTTAAGATCAGGGTTAGCAAGCATAGCCATTGTAACCTGAGATGTATACATAACAGCTACATCGATTTCACCGGAAACGAGGTCATCCTGAATGTTGTCATCCTTGATAAGACGAATATTAGGAGCAAGTTCAAGCATCTTTGCGCCGGCTTCTTCGATAACTGCAACATCATTTGTGTTGTAACTTTCGCCCATTGCCTTGAGAGCCATACCGTTTACAACTCTGTAGTTACCAACAACACCAATTTTTTCGGAAAGGGAAGCATCCCAGAGATCTTCGTAGCTTGTGATTTCCTTTTCAACATTTGCAGGGTTGTAAGCAAGAGCCATAACACCAGCACCATATGGAACTGTATATTCGTTGTTTGGATCGAAGAACTGGCCCTGATAGAATGGGTTTACATTGCCAATTTTGGAAATCTTGGACTTATCAAGCTTCTGAACAAGACCCTGAGCGATAGCTGTTTCGATAATGTAGTCGTCAGCAATGATAAGGTCGTATTCGCCGCCTTCTGCAGCTTCGAGCTTAGCGAGCATTGTTTCGTCAAAGTCGAAGTTTACATAGTTGATTTCGATGCCTGTTTCTTTTGTGAAGCCATCGAGAACTTCCTGTGGGAACATACCTTCCCATGTGAAGAGTGTCATTGTTTTACTTTCTTCTTCAGCAGAGCAACCTGCAAAAAGCGAGAGAGAAAGAACAAGTGCGAGGGAAAGTGCGATGAGTCTTTTCATTTTTGTTTCTCCTTTTGTGTTTTATTGTTTTTTATTTTTGTTTAACATTTGTGAACCAATAACCAAAGCAAGTGTTATAACAAACATAAGCGAACAAATAGCATTGATTTTTGGTGAAATACCTGTCTTAAGTTGAGTGTAAATCTTAAGAGGTAATGTTGTTGTCTTTGCACCGGTGACGAAGGTACTGATGATAACGTCATCAAAGCTCATTGCAAATGCGAGCATCATACCGGAGAGAATTGCAGGAGTTACAAGAGGAACAGTGATGTCCCAGAATGCGCGGGATTCGGATGCACCTAAGTCTCGGGCAGCCTCAACATAGCTCTTATCAATGCCGACAAGTCTTGCCTTGACCAGCATAAATACATATGGGACAGAAAATGTTGTATGAGCGATAATGAGTGAAGTCATGCCGAAGGGAAGACCTATAAGTGAGAAGAAAACCAGAAATACCATACCAAGAATAATTTCAGGTATCATAATAGGAAGCGTTGAAATATATTCAATAATTCCATTGGTTTTCAAATGCTTTCTTGACATTCCGACTGCACCGAGTGTGCCGATGACACCAGCTGCAAGAGAAGAACAAGCGCCGAGGATAAGACTGTTCACGAGCGCATCGAACATTGACTTATCATTGAAAAGCTCTTTGTACCATTTAAGTGAAAATCCGGCCCATACAGATGTGATCTTACTTTCGTTGA
This sequence comes from Oscillospiraceae bacterium, assembly GCA_045638565.1. Classification (GTDB taxonomy): domain Bacteria; phylum Bacillota; class Clostridia; order Oscillospirales; family Butyricicoccaceae; genus SIG471. Next base: position 28,899 of record JAZUBN010000024.1, read on the forward strand.
ACGAGAAGATGATAACAAGCAGAATAGGGAGATACATAAGGCACATCACTATGCCAAGATATATGTTGGGCAGTTTGGTCTTATTTCTCATAGAATGCCCTCCAGTTCGTTGACCTTAGTGACTTTGCGGTATGTGTAGATGAGTACGCTTGTCATAAGCATAAGAATTACAGCAAGAGCCGCTGCAAATGGCCAGTTATGAGCCTTCATAAGCTGCTCCTGGATTACATTACCCACAAGAACGACCTTATTTCCACCGAGAATATCCGCAATGAAGAACAAGCCCATGGAAGGGACGAATGTGAGAATGATACCCGAAAGAAGACCGGGGAGGGTAAGCGGAAGAGTTACCGTGCGGAATGCTTCAAAAGCAGAAGCACCCAGGTCTCGCGAAGCTTCAACAAGGCTCCAGTCCATCTTTTCAACGCTGGAATATACCGAAAGGATCATAAACGGAACAAGTGCATAAACCATACCGACAACAACTGCAGGATATGTATAAAGAAGCTTGAGAGGCTCCTGTGTTATGCCGAGTGTCATCAGAATCTTATCGAGAGGACCGTTTGCTCTGAAAATGATAATCCAGCCATAAAGTCTGATAAGAGAATTGGTCCAGAATGGCACCATAAGGAGAAGCATCATTCTGCCGCGCCATTTAGCTGAAAGCTTTGCCATAAAATATCCAAAAGGATAGCCGATTATTATTACTAACACAGTGGTAAAAATAGCAAGCTTGAATGACTCAATAAAGGTTGTGAGGTAGATAGGCTCTAAGATATCCAGATAATTTTTAAAAGTGAACTCATATATAACGCCCCATGATTCGGCTTGCTTGAGAAAACTGAGCAGGAACATATATATGAGAGGAAGAGCCACAAAAGCTATTGTAAAGATATAGATAGGTGCAAGCATACCCACCGACATCTTTGTGGTTTTACTGTTTTTCATAGGCTTACTCCATATCTACAAACACCGCAGATGAAGGATCGAATGTAAACTTAACCTGTTGACCGATGGAATATTCAGATGTGATACCATGTTTTGTTGAAACAACTTCGCTTCCATCAGAAAGGAGGAGAGTTGTTCTTAACATATTACCGACAAAGTTAACATCAGAAATAACAGCAGAAAGACCGGATTCATAATTCATATCTTCAATGCGGATATTTTCGCCTCTTACGGCAATATTGACATTCTGATTTTCAACTACAGTGTACTTGCCGCAATTTACAAAACATACACCATAAGGGGTAACTACCTTTGCAGTGTTGTCTTTCACCTTTTCGACAGTACCGGAAAGAATATTTGCAGAACCTACAAAAGATGCAACGTAGGATGTGCGAGGATTATTATAAATATCGTTCGGATGAGCAATCTGTTCAAAGTTACCATTTCTCATAACCGCTATACGGTCTGACATATTGAGAGCTTCTTCCTGGTCGTGAGTGATATAAATAAATGTGATACCGAGCTGCTTCTGAAGCTTCTTAAGTTCCAGCTGCATCTGACGGCGGAGGCTGAGGTCGAGAGCGCCGAGAGGTTCGTCGAGAAGAAGAACGTCCGGATGGTTTACGATAGCTCGTGCAATAGCAATACGC
>JAZUBN010000025.1:0-3907 GCA_045638565.1 Oscillospiraceae bacterium
TAACATATTATAGGGAGATAAACAAGGGATTTACTTATCATTTATATGTTGTGACTACTCCTCCACCATCTGCCGATGGTCCCCCTCCTCTCACAAGAGGAGGCTGAAAAAAGCAGGCATTATGCCTGCTTTTGTCGATTATTCAAATGGTGCAAAGGCTGGCTTTACAATATCCATATAGAATGCCGCTTCGGCCGCCTGCTTATATGGGATAATGAACAGGTTTGCTATGCCGAATGTCAGTGACGCAAGGATATCCCAGCCTATAAAGCTGAAACGGAGGCAGAAAAGACGCCATTTATTGCCTTGCATAAGTCTTTTGGATATTTCGATAGCCTCGCTTGCGGTGATGTCAGGTGTTTCAGCGAGGACATAATCGGTCAATGCATATCTGTAACCGGCAATAATGCCCGGAATAACGAACAGCAATGACCAGAGGAAAATCTTAAAAGCCTTGAGAAAGGCTGTGCATACCGTTGTTTTCCAATAAGGGAAATATCTCAGCAGATTTTCATAGCTTGGATTTGCGTTGTTGACAAGTTCAAGATTGAATCGTGAATAGCCAACAGCTGCGATGCTGCCGAGAATAAATCTTATTATAGCTGTAATAATGGCTAAAATGGCAAATCCACCTGCGATTATGCCTATTCCGGCAGGAAGGAAGCCGTGCTGTGTGGAATAAAGCACTTTGTCGCCATAGCATACACCAAAATTAAGGTGATGCGCCTCAAAATTGACCTTGAATTCAATGCCTTCGCTGTTTACACCGCCAAGGAATGAAACGATGATGAGGATTATAATTGCCATCACCCATTTACTACGCAGGGCGTTACGGGCAATTCTGCGAAAATCAGATGCAATTCTCATAATTTTTCTCCTTTCTTTTTCTCTCCCTCCGTCATCGCAAAGCGATGCCACCTCCCTCGTCAGAGGGAGGCAAGAATAAGGACTACAATGTGCCGAAGAAGTGGACTATGTTCATATCTTCGATCATCTTGCTGCCGTGCTGTCCGTTGCCGCCAGGGAGAAGATGCTGTCCGTGGTCCGGAGAATATGTGAGCAGAGTGCGTCTGCCGTTGGCATTCTTGATGAGCGCTTCGGCAATTCTCATATAGCCTTCGGCTTCAAGGGAAACTGCGTTGAGCGCCTGCTTGCTTTCAGGACCGAATGCGTGAGCCGCATTGTCATAATCGAATGTATGGATGCTGATGATGTCATATTTATCCTCTTCGATGAGCTTGAGGGCTCTTTCCTGCACTTCAACGCCGCATTCTTCCTCGAAATAATCAAGATTTCTGCCTGCGAAGATATGGAGGAATGTGGAATCCTTCTGTGCAACAATAGCCACCTTCTTGCCCTCATTAAGCCACAAATCAAAGAGAGTTGTGCAAGTGAGCTTTGGTCTGTCATAAGTCTTGATTCCATGTCCTTCAGGGTCCATGCCTGTATACATTGTGGCGTGGGCAACAGGAGTCACCGACTCGACTGTGCTGAGGAAAGGTACAGACATATTGCTGTACATATAGACAGGGGCGAAAAGATTGGTGTATTTCTGCCAGATATAGTGACCGACGGCGTCAGCGTGATAAAGCACAACACGGTCTGCCTTGCCGCCGAGACGGTTTTTGAGGATATTGGAAACCCAAGGAATCGATGGCGCGAAGTTTTCAGGCAGTGTCATGCCCATACATTCAGCAACGATACCGGAAAAATGTTTAAGACTATAAAGATTGTAATGGTCAGCCATAGTTAAATCCTCCATAGATAAGTTTTATTGATTTCACTATATCATTTTTCGTAAGCTAAATCAAGAGTTTTTCTTTCCTCTTGTAAAATAGAATGGAATGTATTATAATGAATATTAAGATAAACAAAAGGCTTCTCCTTGAGGAGAGGCTCCGCGATAGCGGTGGTGAGGTGGTGCCAAAGGCATATTAAATAAACGCTGCAACGCAGCTACACCTCATCCGTCACCTGCGGTGACACCTTCCCCTCAAGGGGAAGGCTAAAAATATTACATAAAAGGAGAAACATTATGCGTAAAGTAGTACCGCTCAAGAAACAGTATGAGATTATGGACAATTCTCTCAAGGTTCGTGTAAACACAATCATTCCTGAAATTATGCAGGAATATGGCTTTGATATGTGGATTGTGCTTTGCTGCGAATACAACGAGGACCCTATCTATCCTACAATGATTCCTGCTCTCTGCCTGACAGCGCGCCGCCTTTCCTGCCTTGTTTTCACAATGAAGGATGGCGTTTTTGTGCCATATAACTACGGCAGACCAGACGGCAGAATCAATACTATCTACACTCAGGGCTATGTAAACAAGGAAATGAGCCAGCTTGAAGCTCTCGCAAAGTTCATCGAAGAATTCAAGCCTAACAAAATCGGCATCAATACTTCCCTCGTTTCCGGCATGGGCGATGGTCTGAGTAAGCAGCTTTATGACGACCTTTGCGCAGAACTTTCTGACGAATATATCGCGAAGCTCACTTCGGCTTATGACCTTTCCACTCGCTGGATCGAAACACGCACACCTGAGGAGCTTTCCCGCTACAACAGCATTTATCATCTTGCTATGGACATCTGCTGCGAAGCTTTCTCACGCAATGTCATCACTCCTGGTGTCACAACTACAACAGAAGTTGAAGAATGGATCGCTCAGGAAATCAACAATCTCGGTCTTACATTCTGGTTCAGCCCTCACGTTGACCTTCAGCGCCCAGGTCTTGAAGGCACAGCAAACAGCGGCATAATCATGCACGGCGACATTCTCCACTATGACGTGGGCATCAAGTATTTCGGCTTGTGCACAGACAGCCAGCGTATGGCTTATGTCCTCAAGGAAGGCGAAACTGAAATTCCTCAGTATATCCTCGAAGCTTTCGCAAGAACATCCCGCTTCCAGGATATCGTATGCGAAGAGCATATTACAGGCAGAACAGGCAATGATATTCTCAAGACTTCTCTTGCACGCGCAAAGGAAGAGGGCATCAATGCTATGCTTTACAACCACCCTGTCGGCTTCTTCGGACACAGCGCAGGCACAGTTGTCGGTCTCTGGGATATGCAGGGCGGTATCGGCCTCAAGGGTGAATTCCCACTCCACAAGAACACATGCTACGCTCTCGAGCTCAACACACAGAGCGCTCTGGCTGAATGGGGCGGTCAGGTTGTTCGCTTCTCTGCTGAAGAAACTGTTTCCTTCACAGAAGACGGCAGCATGAACTATATGTTCCCTGGCAGAGACAAGATGTTTGCTATCTAAGATTCAATACAAAAGGGCGGAGTCCCCCTCCGCCCTTATTACATCATTTCCATATAACACTGTCATCCTGAACATGGAGATTCTTTGCGCTCAGAATGACATACAATAACCCTATGAAAAAAAGATTTTTACTGCTGTTTTTATGTTTATTCCTGCTGAGTGGCTGTCAGGCTGAAGAGCTTTACTCCGCTCAGTTTTACCAGTATTTTGATACTTTAACCGAAATAAAGTTCCACTGTGAAGCTGACAAGGTGGACACCATTACAGAGGCTGTCGAATTCACTCTTATGAATTACCATCAGCTGTGCGATAATTACAACGAATACAAAGGCGTGAACAACGTCTATACCATAAATCACGCAGGCGGCAAGGAGGTCAGCATAGGCAGCGACCTTTATGCTATCCTGAAATTCGCCTATGAAAACTATTCTCTTGCCGACAGCAAGGTCAATATTGCCTCCGGCTCGGTCCTCTCTCTGTGGCACGATGCACGGGAGGAAGGCTCTTCCCTTCCTGATGAAGCGGCTTTAAGCGATGCCCTCACCCATTGTGATATGTCCGATATGATTTTCGGCGATGGCACAGTCCGCCTTGCCGATAAAAATATGAGCCTCAATCTGGGCGCTGTTGCCA
>JAZUBN010000026.1:0-3365 GCA_045638565.1 Oscillospiraceae bacterium
ACAAAAAATGGCAATATTTTCGCCGTCATAATATAAAACAATGGTTGTTTTACAGCAAGGTATGGATATTTTCAGACGAGCAATGCCAGCCCCTGCATTGGACTGTGCAATAAAAAAGACACCCCTTGTGGAGTGTCTTTATAATCTATCCCAGCTTTTTATATGCTGTCATTCGCATTGTTGTATAGCAGGCTATGCCGCCGATGACATTGGAAACAGGCTCGGCTAAAAATACGCCCATTACGCCGAAGCCGACTCTTGGCAATATAAGTGTCAGCGGCACTACGATGAATGCTTTACGCAGAAGCGAGAAGAAAATCGCGTGGCGCGCATCGCCCATCGCCTGGAATGCCGACTGTCCTGCCGACTGGAGCGCCATGAATACAAAACCGAAGAAATAGAGCTTGAGCATTCCCACGCCCGCATCCATCATGGCAGGGTTATCGGAGAAAATGCCGAACCAGAAGTTCGGGAAGAGGAGGACGAGCAGCCAGCACACCATCATATAAGTTGAGCCGACGACCGTACTGAAACGGATGCCGTCCTTGACGCGCTCGTATGCCTTCGCTCCGTAATTGAAGCTGATGACAGGCTGTGCACCGCTGTTGATACCGCTGAGCGGCAGAGTGAATATATCACGCACCGATGTGGACACCGTCATAATGCCGACGAAAAGGTCGCCGCCGAAGCTTTGCAGTGTGGAATTGCAGGCCGCCTGAACGAGGAAGTTTGTGCCCTGCATAATAAAGTTGGCTGTGCCGAGATTGAAAATTTCACGTGTGATTTTGCGGCTGATTCTGATGTTTTCCTTGCGGACAGGAATGAGGATTTTTTTGCCGAAAAGGAAGGAAAGCACCCATGTGGCCGACATCGCCTGGCTGATGATAGTGGCAAGAGCCGCACCGGCAACACCCATATCAAGACCGAAAATAAATACAGGGTCGAGAATGATATTCGTTACAGCGCCGATGATAATCGAGCACATACCGATTTTCGGGAAGCCCTGCGCGTTGATATAGCCGTTCATACCGGTTGTTATCATGGAAAATGCCGTGCCGAGAAGGTAGATATTGAGATACTGGCTTGCAAAAACATAGCTTTCAGTACTTGCGCCAAAGGCAAAGAGAATCGGCTTTTTGAATATGTAACCGAGTGTCATAAGTATGCCCGAGCTTGTCAGCAGCAGACAGAATGAGTTGCCCATAATACGGCCTGCTCTGTCCTCATCGCCTGCGCCTCGCGCCATACCAAAAAGAGGCACGCCGCCATTGCCGAAAAGGGCTGTGAATGCCATGATAAGAGTGATGACAGGGAATGTGAGCCCCACGCCCGTCAGGGCAAGCGAGCTTCCGTCGCCCATGTGACCGAGGTAGATTCGGTCGACTACATTATATAATAACTGTACCAGCTGGGCAATCATCAGCGGAATGCCCTGGGCAATTATGCTTTTCCATACCGGACCTTTTGAAAAATCAACTTTAGATTTTCGTTCCATAATGCTTTCTCCTTTGCACGAGGCGGCTGCTAATCTGACCACCCCAATACATAGTATATCATAAACTTACCATCTGCGCAATAGAATAAGCCGGAGCAAAATCTGCCCCGGCTGTGATATTTATTTATATTTTTTTGCTACTATGCAAATTTCCTTACTTTTTTCCTCATAAGGTGCGCCTGCAACATTTCCATAATAGGAATCCACCTGAAAACCTGCCTGCTGCAATTCTTTTTCCAATTCTGTTATTGTGAAGGTATGCTCCCAGATATTATAACAGTTTACTGCATTATTTGTGACAACAATATGCTGATTGCAGAATGTACGGCGTTCTTCGTATGCGTACGTGGCGTGCAGACAAACATATGGCTCTGCACTGTAAAAGCCTTTCGGAAAATATTCCCACCTTGTCGATTCGGTTATATTTTCGTACTGATATGGTGTAAATACGTCAAATATCAGCATACCTTCTTCGTTTAAGACTTCATGAATTTTTTGAAGCAGAAGGCGTCTGTCGGATGGGGATAATACTCCATAATCGCAGTAAATCATTGTGACCAGGTCAAACTTGCCTTCAGTCTGCAGGTTCAGATAGTTCTGCAGCAGATAGTTGATATGCAATCCCTTTTTTTCGGCCGACTCGGATGCATATTGTATAGATCTTGGAGAAAAATCTACTCCTGTGACCTGATATCCTCTGTCATAAAAAAGTTCTGCATAGATTCCCGGGCCGCATCCCAGATCCAGCAGCGAAGTATATACTGACGAAGGAGCAATTTGTGAAATCCATTGTACAGAGGCTTTTACAAAAGTATGCTTTCTGGTTGCGCCATCCCGATTTTCAGAAAGATGTGCTTCCAGCATTCCTTTTGAAATATGGGGATCATCCCAAAATTTTGCAGTACTTTCCTCATAAAGTGCCGGTCTTTGCATAAATGATTTCAATTTATCGAACATAATATCTCTCCAATCGTCGTTATCGAAATACTGCTTATTTGCCGTTTATGATAACATGAAATAAATAAAGGCTGCGGTCATCCCACAGCCTTAAATGCCTCTATTAATTGTGGAATGCTCTGTCTGACTTCCCTGAATATATCAACTCCATCATATTTTTACACATGGAATATTTATTGAATTGAAAAAAGCGTACTGAAAACCAGTACGCTTTTCATGGCTCCCCAAGTTGGACTCGAACCAACGACCCTGCGGTTAACAGCCGCATGCTCTACCGACTGAGCTATTGAGGAATATTTGTGTAGGCATTACTTATCTTCCCGAGCCGTCGCCAGCTAAGTATTGTCAGCACGAATGAATTTCACTACTGTGTTCGATATGGGAACAGGTGGACCATCATTGTAATAAACACCTACTATATATAATCAAGCTTTCGCTTAATATCTTTTGGTGACCCGTAGGGGAATCGAACCCCTGTTTCAGGCGTGAGAGGCCGGCGTCTTGACCGCTTGACCAACGGGCCATTCTCATAAATGCCCATCGTAGTGTCTTAACACGCGAAGAGCCAAATTTGGTGGGCCTTCGGGGACTCGAACCCGGGACCGTCCGGTTATGAGCCGGATGCTCTAACCAACTGAGCTAAAGGCCCGAATGCTTTGAAAAACGCCGCCGCTGATGCGACGGCGTCTTGTGGCGCCTCTTGTAGGACTCGAACCTACGACCTGCGGATTAACAGTCCGTCGCTCTACCGACTGAGCTAAAGAGGCATATTGTGTAGGCATTACTTATCTTCCCGAGCCGTCGCCAGCTAAGTATTGTCAGCACGAATGAATTTCACTACTGTGTTCGATATGGGAACAGGTGGACCATCATTGTAATAAACACCTACTAATATATAATCAAGCATCTCTGC
>JAZUBN010000027.1:0-4204 GCA_045638565.1 Oscillospiraceae bacterium
CAGCGGTGAAATCGTACAGATAGGCGCTGTAAAGCTGGATGAAGCCTTCAACGAAGTCGATACCTTCAATGTCATGGTTGCGCCTAAATACTATAAGAAGATACACGAATATGTGGCGCGCGTCACAAAGCTTACCACAGAAATGCTTAAAAATGGTCAGCCTTTCCAGAAGGCCTTTATCGATTTCAAAAGATGGTGCGGCGAAGAATTCGTATTTCTCACATGGGGCCCTGACGATATAGGCATCCTGCGAGACAATATGATAGTCCACGGCTTTGACATAGACTGGATTCCTGATTCATATGATGCTCAGATGATTTTTGCCCGTCAGATTATTGAAAAGAAGCAGCAGACATCCCTTTCAAAGGCTATGGAAATGATGGGCGAGCCGGAGTTTGCAGCCCACGATGCCCTCAATGACGCTGTCAGCACAGCTGTGATATGCCGTCATCTCGATATGACAAAGGGCATTGAAGAATACCGCACGATGTGGGATACTCTGCCTCCGAAAATTGAGGATGGCGTAATAAAGGAATACAACAGCAAGAAGAAGTTTTTCAATGACCCTGATTTCATCAGTTTTCAGTGTCCGCATTGCAAGGCGAATGCCCTGTGTGGGTCTTTTGTCCGTCAGAATGTGGATAAATACATAAGTGTGGCAAAATGTGAAAACGGCCACGAGCTTTTTGTAAGGCTCAGATTCCGTCAGGTGAAGCGCCATAAGTATCAGGCTTCGCGTATGATTTATGAAATGAACGAAGGCAAAAAGGAATATTACGAAAAAAAGATAAAGCAGAAGGAAAAAAGAGAGAACAGGAACAGGGAAAAACAGCTTCCGGCTGCAGATTAAAATATAAGGGATGGGTAAAACCATCCCTTTTTGGCATTTTATTGGACAGTTTTGGATAAATTATACAATTCGGCAGCGGCAAATTTGTAATATATACCGATTTAGTAAAAATTGTTTGAAAAGGTATTGACTACTAAAATAGTGTATGATATAATAAAGCCAACATAAGAGATAAGAAATAAAAAAGATACAGAAAATCAGGCAACCACCAATTGAATTAAAAGCACATTTCTCAACGGCTCTTTTTCCGCCGGATATGTTCAAAAATCCTCGTTAATACACAAAGTATTGCCTGCGGCTTTTGAACATCCTGACGAAAAAATATCTCGTTGATAAACGCACTCTAATCCAACCGGTGATTGCAAAACAAAAAGGGAAAAATTATAAAAAAATCGGAGGAAATATTATGTTAAAGTTCTACATCTGCGAAACATGCGGCAATATGATCGAAATGGTTAAGGCAACAGGCGTTCCAGTAATGTGCTGCGGCAAGCCAATGAAGGAACTCACAGCTAACACAGTTGAAGCTTCCATGGAAAAGCACCTTCCAGACGTTAAGGTGGAAGGCAACGTAGTAACAGCTAAGGTTGGCTCTGTTGAACATCCAATGCTTCCTGAACACTACATCACAATGATCGTTCTCGAAACAGAAAACGGCGTATTCAAGAAGTACCTCAAGCCGGAAGAAAAGCCAGAAGTTCAGTTCGTACTTGCAGAAGGCGATAAGCCATTGGCAGTTTACGAATACTGCAATCTCCACGGTCTCTGGAAGACAGAAATCAAGTAAGAAATCCCTACCCCTCATTTTTATATAGTTACCATTAACGAACTCCACACTCCTTAAAAACCGCCCTCTTAAGAGGGCGGTTTTGCTTTGCTTAATTTTACAGCCTCCCCTGTGCAAGGGGCGGTGCTGAGTATAACGAGGAGGGGTTGTGCTTTGCGGATTTAATAGGTTTGAGCCTGTGGGCGCACTATATTTCATCGTTTTTCTTGCACAAAGTGGCAAACTGCGGTACAATATTATAAAATCGTGTTGAAAAGTGGTGAGATATGGTGTCTTGTGCAGAAAAGGTGAATAAAAACTGCAGTATCGTGGTCAGTATTCCCCACAGCGGGGAGGAAATTCCCATGGAGGTGGGGGCAGATATGGTAAAAGGGGTGCTTCTGCCCGGTGTCGACTGGTATCTGCCAGAGCTTTATGATTTTCTGCCCAGAATGGGAGCGAAAGTCATCATAAATTCCATCAGCCGCCATGTCATCGACGTAAACCGCGGAGAAATGACCGGAATCGGAAGCCCGAATCAATGCCTTGTCTATACCAAAAATACTATGGGCAGGGATATTTACATAAAAAATCCCGACAGAAATGAAATGAAGCGCCGTACTGACGCATATTATAAGCCGTATCACAATGCGATTGCAGATGCGCTGAGTGAAAATGCATGGCTTTTTGACCTTCACTCATTCGCCCTTGGCAGTGATGCAGACATCGTTCTGGGCACCTGTGACGGGAGGACGATGAGGGGCAGTCATCTTGATGCCATAGCCGATATTTTCGTTCAGAATGGCTTTACAGTGGCGAAAAATGCGCCCTTCAAAGGCGGTCATATTATAAAGCGCCACAAGGCACAGGCTGTGCAGATAGAACTGAATTACTCCAGCTATATTGCCCGCCGCCGTTTTGGAAATGAAGAACGTCCCGAAATCGATAAGACTTTGTGGAATGACTGTAAAATACGGCTTGAAAAGAGCTTTGAGGCGATAATTGAATATGTCACAAAAATTAATGGACCCGATAGGGCAGGTTGCACAAATGTATAAGAATGAGCAATAAACTTATTAAAAAAGTATTGATTTTTTTGATAAAGAGGAATAAACTTTAGGTATAATAAAATCTTTATGGAGGTGTAACCGAATGAAGAAATCCTATGAAATGGATATGATACACGGTCCGCTGGTGAAAAACGTGATATTATATGCCTTTCCGCTTATGCTTTCAAGTATTCTGCAGCTTTTGTTCAATGCGGCAGACGTTATCGTTGTCGGACGCTTTGCAGGTCCGCAGGCGCTTGCAGCCGTTGGTTCCACAGGCTCGCTGACAGGCTTACTTACAAATCTGTTCATCGGTCTTTCCATTGGTACAAATGTACTTGTAGCCCGCTATTACGGGGCGCAGAATCATGAGTCTATTAAGGAAACCATCGATACTTCGATAATCACAGCCTTTTTTGGCGGTCTTATCCTCGTTCTTGTCGGTCTTTTTGCATCCCGTCCTATGCTGACTCTCATGGGCACACCTGATGACGTTATCGATCTTTCGGTACTCTATATGCAGATATTCTTTGCCGGTATGCCATTCCAGATGCTTTATAACTTCGGCGCGGCTATTCTTCGCTCTGTAGGTGATACACAGCGTCCGCTCTACTTCCTGACTATCGCAGGTGTTATCAATGTACTGCTCAATCTCTTCTTCGTTATCGTGCTTAATATGAGCGTTGCAGGTGTTGCTCTCGCTACAATCATCTCTCAGGCAATTTCATGCGTGCTCGTTCTTATATGCCTTGTCAAAAATCAGGGTGTTGTAAGAATTGACTTCAAAAATCTCAAGTTCAGCACAAATAAGATGGCGGCAATGTTGAGAATCGGTCTGCCTGCAGGCTTCCAGGGCATCGTTTTCAGTATTTCCAATATGCTCATCCAGTCGTCTGTCAACTCTTTCGGCTCGACAGTTATGGCGGGCAATACAGCGGCGACAAATGTTGAAGGCTTTGTTTATACTTCGATGAATGCCCTGTATCAGACAAACCTCAGCTTTACAAGCCAGAATTACGGCGCAAAGAATCACAAGCGTATTAACGATGTGCTCAAGGTGTGCCTCATCCTTGTTGTTGTCGTCGGATTTATCATCGGCAACGGCGCATATCTCTTCGGCGAAACCCTTATCGGTTTCTATACAACAGAGCCTGAGGTAATCGGCTTCGGTCTTAACCGTATGAGAATAATCGCCACAACATACTTCATCTGCGGTGTTATGGACGTAATGGTTGGCTCAATCCGCGGTCTCGGCTATGCAGTAATGCCAATGATAGTATCCCTCCTCGGCGCTTGCGCACTCCGTGTTATCTGGGTGCTTACAATATTCCAGCTTTACCACACACAGTTCAGCCTTTATATATCCTATCCTATTTCGTGGGCGGTCACAGCGCTGGCTCACCTCGGCTGTTACATCGTGGTACGTAAAAAAGCCTTTGCAAAGCTCAAGAGCAATCTTGGATAAAAAAGACATAATAAAAACTCTCCACAACCTGTGGAGAGTTTTTTGTTTGCTATTAAGCCTTCCCCTCGAGGGGA
>JAZUBN010000028.1:0-3916 GCA_045638565.1 Oscillospiraceae bacterium
ATTGAAAATATTGCAATCATTGAAAAAGCCTCTCTGGATTTTGAGAGAGGCTTTACTGTGTTGTCCGGCGAAACCGGTGCAGGTAAGTCCATAATCATTGATGCGATCAACGGTATAATGGGTGGACGTACAAGCAGGGAACTTATAAGAACTAATACAAAAAAGGCTGTTGTAATAGCTGAATTTGCGGATGTTTCTCGGGGGGTAGCTGAAAAGCTGAATGAGCAGGGAATTGAACTTGCTGATGGAAAGCTTATTGTTCAGCGAGACATGCTGTCGGACGGCAAAAATAATTGTAAAATAAATGGCAGACCTTGCACAACTCAGACGCTCAAAGATATTTCAAAATATCTTATTACTATTCACGGACAGCATGATGGCGGTATGCTTCTTGATGAAGAAACACACATCGATTATCTTGACAGTTTTGCAAGAAATGCCGACATATTTGATGTTTATACAAGAGAATATGAGGAGTTGCTTGCTCAGAATCGTCGAATAAAAGGATTATCGATGTCTATTCGTCAGCGCGAGGAAAGAATAGCGCGCCTGAATAAGGACATCGAGTTTCTTGAAAAGCTTAATCCTAAAAAAGGCGAGTTTGAAGATCTGACAAGCCTGCGCAAGCTGCTTATGGGTATAAGCACAGTTAATGATGCGATACTGTATCTTGAGGCCTCGATGGAGTCTGAAGATGGCGGTATTATGTCCAGCCTTTACACGGCACAGGAAAAATTGAAAAAAGCCGAAAAGTATAATGCTGATATTGTAAAAATTATTGAAAAAGTTAATGAGGCTATATCTTCACTTGATGATGCAAGAGGTTTTGCTGACGATGTAAATAAGACTTTGGATTCCTATTCGATGTCTTACGAAGAAGTGGAAGAACGTCTCGAACTTTATGAAAAAGCAGCTAAAAGATTTGAAGCATCGGAAACTGATCTTTATCTTGTAAAAGATGGTTTGCAGAAAGAACTTGAAAGTCTTGTTTATGATTCAAATGAAGATATAGATGCACTTAAAGAGAAATATCTAGTGCAAAGGAATATAACTTTACAGGCGGCTCAGAATCTGCGTAAAAGCAGAGAAGAGGGTGCTGTGATGCTTAAGAGTACAATTGAAAGCGAACTTTCATATCTTGATATGCAGAACGCTCGTATTGAAGTTGAAATGATAAACACCGGTGAAGGTGAACAGATAAAATTCACCAAAAAGGGCATAGATTCTGTAAGATTTTTACTGTCTGCCAATAAGGGTGAAGGATATAAACCGCTTTCCAGGATTGCTTCCGGTGGTGAACTTTCGAGAATTATGCTGGCAATTAAAAATGTTCTTTCGAAAAATGAACTTGTTGAAACGATGATTTTCGATGAAGTTGACACAGGTGTCAGCGGAAGAGCTGCCAATAAAGTCGGTGAAAAACTCTGGAATATTGCGCGTGAAAAGCAGGTGCTTTGCATTACACATCTGCCTCAGATTGCTGTTTTTGCCGATTCGCACTATATGGTAGAAAAGGAAACAGATGATAATGTTACCTTAACACATGCCGTTAAACTTGATGAAGCGGGAAAAATTAAGGAAATTGCCCGACTTACAGGTGGCAGGGATATTACAGGAACTACAATGGAGAGCGCAAAGGAAATGCTCTCTCTTGCGGATAAATTTAAAACTAAATAAAGAAAGGCATTAAATGAAAAACACAAAAAATCTTACAGAGGGCAGTGTAGCAAAACAGCTTATTCTTTTTGCACTTCCTTTTCTTGCATCAAACATCATTCAGTCGCTTTATAATGTGGCAGATATGCTTATTGTTGGTAATTTCAGCGGCTCTATCAGTATGTCAGGCGTTAACATAGGCGGCCAGGTAACTTTTATTCTGACTAACTTTATTATGGGTTTATGTACCGGCGGTACGGTTCTTGTGGCGCAGGCTATAGGCGCAGGTGACAAAGAGTCGGTCAAGGAAACTATTTCCACACTTTTTACTGGCATAGCAATTTCCGCTGTTGCAATTACAGCAGTTATGATTTTTCTCAAAGATCCGGTGCTCAGACTTATCCAGACACCTGCAGAATCTTTTTCGGAAGCAAGTGAATATCTTCTTATCACAATGCTTGGCGTTATCTTCATCTTTGCTTATAATGCTCTCAGTGCTATCCAGCGCGGTATGGGCGACAGTAAGCGACCATTTTATTTTGTATGTATCGCATGCGTAACCAATATTGTTCTTGACTTCGTTTTTGTTGCAGGTATGGGCATGGGCGCAAGAGGTGCAGCTATTGCAACTGTTATTTCACAGGCGCTCAGCGTAATCCTCTGCATGATTTATCTTGCAAAGACAGATTTTCCTTTTGATTTCAAGCTTGGTTCATTCAAGATTTACAGCAGAAAACTTAAAATGATCTTCAAAATCGGTATGCCTACGGCTATCCAGAACAGTGTATCCAGTATTTCATTCCTTGCCATAACTGCAATTGTAAACATTGTAGGCGGTGTTTATGCATCTGCAGCAGTTGGTGTAGTTGGTAAGTTCAACGGATTTGCACTTATGCCTGCAATTGCAATGGGTGCTGCTGTTTCCACTATGGCTGCTCAGAATATCGGCGCAAGACAGTGGAAGAGAGCTGAAAAGTGTATGCATATTGGTCTTGTTATCGGTCTGATTGCAAGTTATACTATTTTTGCAGTAGCTCAGCTTTTCCCACAGCAGATTCTTTCGTTATTCGATAAATCTCCTGAAATGATTGAAAACGGCGTTGCTTATATGCGTTCATTCAGCCTTGATTATCTCATCGTTCCATTTATGTTTGTTGCAAATGGCCTTTTCACAGGTGCAGGTCATACAAAGTTCACACTTATCAACAGTGTATTGTCCTCGTTGCTCCTCAGAATTCCTGCTTCTTACATATTTGGTATTGCACTTAATCTTGGACTTTTGGGTATCGGATTTGGTGCACCGATCGCATCACTGGGTTCTGTAATTCTTATTGCATGGTTCTATTTCACAGGAAAATGGAAGGTCAATACTGTTACAGGAGAAAAAATGGACTAACATACAAAAGGTCATCTGCAGAAGGTGGCCTTTTAATTTTAAATTTATATTGACAAATTGAAAAAACTGCAATATAATTGTATGTAGTAAAAATCGGTGAAGTGCAATAGTAAAGGTCTTGGATTCACTTGCAGAGAGAGCATGGCTGGTGAAAATGCTCAGGAAGCCGCCTTGAATGTCAGCACAGAGATGCAAAGCAGAAAGTATTTTACAAGTAAGCTGCGCCGTGTTCTCACGTTACAGGGAAGAGATGTAGTTGCATCTTGATGAGTGCGTCTTTTCAGACGAACATGGGTGGTACCGTGGAGTTTATTCTTCACCCCGTATGGTTTCATACGGGGTGTTTTTTATTTTAATCAGTAATCTATAGAGGCTGAAAAGCCGGAAAGGAATAAATATGAACAACGAATTGCCAAAGATTTATGACCCTAAGGCAAATGAGGGCAAAATCTATGAAAAATGGGAAAGCGAAGGCTGTTTTAATGCTGATGTTGACAGAAGCAAGAAGCCTTTCACTATCGTGATGCCTCCTCCAAATGTTACAGGACAGCTTCACATGGGTCACGCTCTTGACGTGACACTTCAGGATACACTTACAAGAATGAAGAGAATGCAGGGCTACAATGCTCTCTGGCTTCCTGGTACAGACCACGCTGGTATTGCAACACAGATCAAGGTTGAAGAAGCTCTTCGCGTAAACGAAGGCCTTACAAGATATGACCTCGGCAGAGAAGCATTCCTTGAAAGAGTATGGGCATGGAAGGAACAGTATGGTTCCAGAATCCTTAACCAGCTCCGTCAGATGGGTGCATCCTGCGATTGGAGAAAGCTTCGTTTCACAATGGACGAAGGCTGCTCCGATGC
>JAZUBN010000029.1:0-2628 GCA_045638565.1 Oscillospiraceae bacterium
TGCTTTTCGGTGCAGCGGCTCAGTTCGGTATCTTCTTCACACTCTGCATGGCTTCCATGTTCTTTGATCTCAAGGACGCAGCTTCCATCGCTATCATCGGCGCAGCTGACGGCCCTACATCCATCGTTGTTGCTCAGGCACTTCAGTCCAAGTACCTCGGCGCTATCATGGTTGCGGCTTATTCCTATATGGCTCTTGTTCCAATCATTCAGCCACCTATCATCAAGCTCTGCACAACAAGAAAAGAACGTCTCATCAGAATGCCTTACGTTCAGAGAGAAGTTTCCCAGACAACAAAGATTCTTTTCCCTATCATTATCACAGTTATCGCTGGTATCGTAGCTCCAGACTCTGTTGCTCTCGTTGGCTTCCTTATGTTCGGTAACCTTATCAGAGAATGTGGTGTTCTCAACTCCCTCTCCGATACAGCGCAGAACGTTCTTGCAAACCTTATCACAATCTTCCTCGGCATCACAATTTCCCTTCGTATGCAGGCTCACGAGTTCCTTGCTCCTGAAACACTTCTCATTCTCGGTCTCGGTCTCGTAGCGTTTATCTTCGATACAGCAGGCGGTATCTTCTTCGCAAAGATTTACAACATCTTCGCAAAGTCAAAGGTAAACCCAATGATCGGCGCAGCAGGTATCTCCGCATTCCCTATGTCCGGCCGTGTTGTACATAAGATGGGCCTTGAAGAAGACCCACAGAACTTCCTGCTCATGCACTCCATCGGTGTTAACGTTTCCGGTCAGATCGCATCTGTTATCGCAGGCGGTCTCATCCTTAACTTCTTTATGTAATGAGGGGGAATAGAAAATGACATTCAATCCAATGAACTTTATTAGCAACCTCTCCTATATGGCAGTTGGTATGGTTTCCATCTTCATCGTTATCGGCGTTATCGTAGCCCTTACAATGTTCCTCAATATGGTAACAAACATCAAGGCAATCGTAGCTGAAGAAGAAGCTGCTAAGAATAATAAGTAAATATAATCAATATAATGCCTCCCCTGCGCAAGGGGAGGTGTTTTTTATGCAGTAAAAAACGGAGGGGTTGTACCCAGTCTCAAAAATTGACAAATACATTATAAATATGATAGTATAAAGAAAAAAAGGAGTTGTTTCTATGTGGATATTGTTAGGTGTTTCAGCAATTATTGCGGCTGTTTTCAATGTAGTATGGACAATTAAAGGCCGCGATGCAAAATGGTTCAGATTTATAAGCCTTTCGATGACAGCACTTACAATGTGCGCAGAGTATAGTCTTGTAAATACATGGGTGACAGCAGGGGATATGGCAGCACTTCAGGACGTAGTCCCTGGAATGACAAGAGCCCTGTGGTTCATTGTGTCGGCATCGATAGTCATCAACAGCATCTCATTATTCAAGCAGAAGTAATATAATCAAAGCCGTCCGTAAGGGCGGCTTTTTTGTTGTGATATTCGTAGGGGCGGATGCCTTCATCCGCCCGCGGGGGACGCCGGTCCCGGCAATGTCATTCTGAGGCGAAAACGGGATTCCTTGCCTTCCTCTGACGAGGGGAGGCTGCCGAATGGCAGACGGGGGGAGAGAAACCTATAAAATTCGTTGCAAAGCAATACCTTAATTATTCATTATTTTATATCCCCTTGACATATTCCCCTAAAATTTACACTCTCCATCTTGAATATCAGTATACAATATATTATAATATTATTTATAGTTGATTTTTCACGGGAGGGTATTGTTTTGACAAAGCTGATTCCGAAAATGAATAAAAAAATGATATTTATGATATGGGCGCTGGCGTGGCCGACAATGCTCGAGCAGCTTATGCAGACGGCTGTTCAGTATATCGACACAGCAATGGTAGGTGCGCTCGGCACACAGGCGACAGCGGCAGTCGGCGCAACAAGCACAGTCAACTGGCTGGTCAGCAGTACGATTTCCGCTCTCGGCGTGGGATTTTTAGCCTATATAGCTCAGGCTCTCGGCGCAGGTGACGAGCTGAAGGCAAGACGAGCTTCCTCACAGGCTGTTCTCGGTGTACTCGTATCGGGTGTATTCTTTACTATAGTCACAGTATCTTTAAGCGGTATGGTGCCTGTATGGATGCAGGTCGATAAGAGTATTCAAAGCCTCGCTGCTACATATTTTATGATAGTTTATCTTCCTATGCTGCCAAGAGCGGCAAGCATAATCTTCGGCACAGTGCTTCGTGCGGCAGGCGACACCAAAACTCCGATGAAGGTGGGCATTATGATGAATATCATCAATATCGTCCTCAACTTCCTCCTCATCTACGAAACACGCCCTATGAATATTCTCGGTATGAACATCACAGTTCCGGGCGCAGGTATGGGCGTTATCGGTGCGGCAATAGGCTCGGCTGTGTCATTTACCGTCGGTGGTCTTTACATCACATATGTGCTTTTCAGACACGAAAAAATCTCGCCGAAGGGCATTTCCATAAAGCCTGACCTTCACATTTTAAGACCATGTATGAAGGTGGCATTCCCTAATATGCTTCAGCGCTTCGGCACATCTCTCGGCTATGTTGCCTTTGCTTCTATGATTAACTCCCTGGGCGAAGTGGCAACTGCGGCTCACACTATTGCAAATACAGTCGAATCCCTTTTCTATATCCC
>JAZUBN010000030.1:0-17271 GCA_045638565.1 Oscillospiraceae bacterium
CGGTTTCTCTTCCGTTATGATCGATGGCTCCAAGCATAGCTTTGAAGAAAATATCCGCATCACAAAGGAAGTTGTTGACTATGCTCACGCAAGAGGCGTTGTAGTTGAAGGCGAACTCGGCAAGCTCGCAGGCATCGAAGACGACGTTAACGTATCCGATGCAGATGCACAGTTCACAAATCCAAAGGAAGTTGAAGAATTCGTAGCACGTACAGGCGTTGACTCCCTTGCTATCGCTATCGGCACAAGCCACGGCGCATATAAGTTCAAGCCAGGCCAGAAGCCGCAGCTTCGTTTCGATATCCTCGAAGAAATCCAGAAGAGACTCCCTGAGTTCCCAATCGTTCTCCATGGTGCTTCTTCTGTTCCACAGCAGCACGTTGCTACAATCAATAAGTTCGGCGGTCAGATGCCTGATGCTATCGGTGTTCCTGAAGAAATGCTCCGCCAGGCTGCAAAGATGGCTGTATGTAAGATCAACATCGACTCCGACCTTCGTATCGCTATGACAGCTTCTGTTAGAAAGCACCTCTGGGAAAATCCAACACACTTCGACCCAAGACAGTTCCTCAAGGACGGCAGAGACGAAATCGTTGAAATGGTAAGACACAAGATCAAGAACGTTCTTGGCTCTTCCAACGTTTTGTAAAAATTAACCATACCTCCCATATTTTCAGCATATTAAAAGCCCTTTTCGCGGCAACAATAATATGCGGGGGTGGTAATATGAAAAAAAGATTCATCGCCATTTTTTCGAAAATGGCGATTTCTTTTGCTTTATTATTGGCATTTTCAGTGTCGGTTTATGCATTGGAAGGCGAACTTATTCCTTTAGGGCGGACAACAGGGATGAAGTTTTTCACAGACGGCGCCGCAATAATCAGCTTCAATGAAATTGGCGGCAGATGTCCTGCAAAAGAAGCTGGGCTGAATGTGGGGGATATAATCCTCAGCGTCAACGGCAAGCCTGTACTGACCAATGAAGAACTGTCAAAAAATGTAAATAATTCCAAAGGCTGTGCAGTGCTGGATATTCTTCGTGACGGACAGAATATGAGCATAACTGTAAATCCCGTTGTGTCTGAGGAGGGCAAAGCCTATATCGGAGCCTATGTCCGTGACAGTATGGCAGGCATTGGCACGATAACCTTTGTAGACCCCAAATCGGGCAGGTTTGGCGCTCTCGGTCACGGAGTTGCCGATATGGATACAGGCATACTGATGCACGTCGAGCGCGGCTCACTTATGCCTTCCACAGTCATCGGTGTGAATAAAGGTGAAAAGGGAAGCCCGGGAGAGCTGAAAGGGGACTATCAGGTCAGCATAAGTCAGGGGATAATTGAGAAAAACACAGACAGCGGCGTTTATGGTGTCATAACGGACGAAACGATGTTTGAGGGCAGAGAAACCTATGAAATTGCATCTAAAAATGAAATCAGAAAAGGCAAGGCGCAGATAATTTCCAATGTTTCGGGCGATGAAACGGAGATGTACGATATCGAAATCATCAGATTGTATGAAAACACAGACGGCGACCTTAAAGATATGATGATTGAGGTCAAAGAACAGCGCCTTATCGACAAAACAGGCGGCATCGTGCAGGGAATGAGCGGCTCGCCCATTATCCAGAATGGCAAGCTTGTGGGCGCGGTAACTCACGTCTTAATCAACAACCCAAAACAAGGCTATGGCATCTCAATAGAAAATATGCTGGAGGCGGCAGGATAAACGACTTGGCAGGGGCAGAAATGCCCCTGGCTTTTTAATTCGAACCATGTTATAATTAGGAAAATGAGAGGAGGGTTCGTATGAACAGACTTGCTGAAGTGGCACGACAGGAGGCCTGTAAATCTTTCCACGGGAAAATTGAAGGCAAAGAGTCGAATATCCACGAAATTGTGGAACTGTTTCCCAAATGGAGCGCGGAACAGGCAGATGCACTATGGTGTGCCGCGTTCGTATTCCATTGCTGCAAAAAAGCAGGTATGCAAATCCCACATAAGCCTGATGAATGTTCTATGTCTCTTGCAGCTTGTTTTGCATGGGAAGAATGGGCAAAGAAGGATACTCGCATTGAATATATTTCGGCGAAGTGCGAGCCGCAGTCGGGAGACATCGTCATCTTTGATAGCGTATTCTGTAATTCACCCCATGATCATATGGGAGTCATTGTTGAAGTAAAAGAGGATATGCTATTAGTCGCTGAAGGTAATTTCAATAATGTATCCTGTGTTGTCGAACGAAAAAGAGATACGCATATTCGCTGTTACATCAGAATACCGATGGATTTCAGGTATTAAAACCGCTGTCTATAACAACAATTACTCGTTAGCGGCAGCGCAATCATACAGGATGACAAACTGCTTGGTGCGGTCACCCACGTTATGCTATAATATATTTAACAGAAAATATCGGAGAAAAATAATGAAGATTGAGCTTCGCGTAATTGATGAAACCAATAAGGATGATGTTGTTTTGCTTGCAGTATCCGATGATCAAAAACAGTATATTGCTTCAAACAAAGAGTCATTGGAAACTGCGGCAACAGAAGAATATAAAACAATTGCGCGGCCTCTTGCGATTTATGCAGACGATAATCTTGTGGGATTTACAATGTTTGCATTTGATGTTGATTACTCTGATGCGAATGACAGATATTGGTTATGGCGTTTTATGATTGACAAGAATTTGCAGGGTAAAGGATATGGTTCTGCGGCATTACAAAAGGTTATTGAATATTTTAAAAGCAATGGGGCAGATCATATCAGATTGTCTACAAAAGAGTCCAATGTGGCAGCTCTTTCGTTATATCACAGATATCAGTTTAAGGAAACCGATGAAATGAATGGTGAAGAGATTGTTTTACAGTTAAGTCTATAAATGTAAACTGTTAGCCATAATTCCAATCACTCATAAATAATACAATAAATTATATGACAGGGGCGATTTACCTCTGTCTTTTTTTCGTATCTTATGGTATAATAGGATTAATAATATAACAAGAGAGGTATGGAATGAAAATAAAAGTACAAGAAATGTCTTATGAAGAAGTCCTTAAACTTCCGAGATTACAGCATAAGACACCACGAAAACCGCCGTTATGGCTTGCTACAATTGTTCGACTTGCGTGTATACCTACTTTATTGCAGACAAAGTTTACATATACAACTGAGCGTATGGACCTTGTGAAAGACCAGCCATGCCTCATTCTTATGAATCATTCCAGCTTTACAGATATGAAACTTGCATTCGGCATATTTTATCCACAGAAGCTTGGTATAGTCACATCTGTCGATGCTATGAGTGGATTTTTGGGAAAGCTTATGCGAATTCTCGGCTGTACTCCAACACATAAATATGTTGCTGATATGACACTTATCAAGGATATCAACTATATGCTCAAGGAAAACAAGACCAGTGTTCTGATGTATCCTGAAGCGGGATATTCCTTTGATGGCTGCGCTACTACAATGCCGAAAAGATTGGGTATTCTTATGAAACGCCTTGGTGTACCTGTTGTAACTGTGATTACACAGGGCGCATTCCATCGAGATCCACTTTATAATATGCTGCAGATTCGTGATGTGAAGGTAAGTGCACATGTGAAATGTATTGCAACAGCAGAAGAAATCAAAGAAAAGTCGGTTGATGAGCTGGATGCATTACTTGAGGAATCCTTTGCATTTGATAATTTTGCGTGGCAGAGGGATAATAAGATTTCCATCGATGTACCTTTCCGTGCAGATGGATTGCACAGAATTCTTTATAAATGTCCGCGATGCGGAGCTGAAAATCAGATGGAGGGCAAAGGTATTCATCTGACTTGTCATGCTTGCAATTCCGGATGGACAATGGATGAATACGGTCAGCTTTCGGCCGATGACGGAGAAACAAAATATCCTCACATTCCTGACTGGAATAAATGGCAGAGAGAATGTGTACGTGAAGAACTGAAAAAAGGAGAATACATACTTGATACTGATGTGGATATCGCAATTCAGGTAAATCTTGATGGTGTATGTAAAATAGGCAGCGGCCATCTTACTCATACAGCTGATGGATTCCATCTGACAAGTGCAGATGGAAAACTTGACTATCATCAGTCTGCTACATTTTCACATACCTTATATTCCGATTATTATTGGTATGAAATCGGAGATGTGATCGGAATAGGAGATAATGAGTTTTCGTATTTCTGTTTCCCTAAGGGGAATGTATCTGTAAATAAAGCTCGTCTGGCGACAGAAGAACTTTATAAGATGAAGAAGAAGCGCAGAGGCGAATAAATAAAAAGGCAGGAGGTGTATATCTCCTGTCTTATTTTATGGTATAATCAAATTGCAACTTGAAGTGGCGTAAATGCAAAATCAGGTTGGTGGTGTTTTATTATTCAATATTTTATAATAAAGCCATCAAAGGAGGTGCTCATATGAGTTTTGCAGAAAATCTTAAGAAATTACGAAAAGACAATAACCTTTCGCAGGAGGAATTGGCAGAAATGCTGGATGTCAGCAGACAGGCCGTTTCAAAATGGGAGCAAGGCGCAGGATATCCCGAAGTGGAGAAATTACTGCTGATTTCCAATAAGCTGAATATATCTCTTGATGAACTTATGTCTAATGAAGTACAGAACAAACCAACAGAAACAACACAAAACAAAGGAATTATCATAATTACTTCACCACATGAAAATATCATCGCCAATTGTTATAAAGTGATGTCATCCAAAGAATACAAAGGAGGTAAAAAATCTCCGAAATATGCGCTGTTTGGCATGGACAGAGGAGGTTCAAATTTCTTTGGGGAGCCAACTGCATTTTTGGGATGGTATGAAAACAGGGAGAGTATTTCAAAGGAAATCGAAGAAATTCATAATGCAATACAGCAGGGAATACCGACTTATACATTGAAATACAGCGTAAAAACAGAACGCAGATGGATGAGTGTTAAAATTGTAGAATAAAAGGTGTCATAAAACAGAGGTGTTTTACCTCTGTTTTTGCTTTATATTTATAATATAATTAGAGCATGAAGCAAATTGAGGTGTAAAATGGATTTCAGGTTTGTAAGGGTTACATCGGACGATATTACACAGTACAATGGGCACTTCAGAAAGAAAATGAAATGTGATAAAAATTAATCTATATATCTGTAAAACTTGAACTTTTATTATGTTTATGATACAATATCAGTATAATGATACTGTGTCCGGAGGAATGGCGCGGAAATGAAGATTTTATATGGCACGACCAATAAAGCGAAGCTTTCGGCAATGAAAAATGCGCTGAGAGATTTTGATATTGAACTTTTAGGTTTAAGCGATATAGAAGGTGACATTCCTGGTATAAATGAATATGGCGCTACACCTCTGGAAAATGCAGAAATCAAGGCCAGAGCCTATTACAAAGCATTTAATATCCCGGTGTTTTCATGTGACAGCGGATTGTATTTCGATGAATTGCAGGATAATGAGCAGCCGGGGCTTTACATCAGACGTGTAGATGGAAAAGAGCTTACAGATGATGAAATGATATCGCATTATTCGGCTCTCGCACAAAAGCATGGTGGAAAAATAACGGGAAGATACCGTAACGCTATATATTTTATCCTTGACGAAAAAAATCATTATTACAGTATGGATATGTCAATAGCAACAGAGCCCTTTATTCTGGCTGATAAGCCCCACGAAAAAAGAGTGGATGGATTTCCGCTGGATAGTTTGTCGGTCGATATAAAAACAGGCAGGTATTATTATGATTTGCAGGTGAAAGATGTAAGCACATCGGTAGACGATGGTGTACGTAAGTTTTTTGCCAGAATATTAAATAAAAAATAATTATAATTTAATGGAGGATATTACTATGGAAATGGAAAAGGAATTTATCACTTTGGAATATGAAGATGGTGTAGAACTTGAATGTGAAATTATGGGCGTGTTTGATGTAGACGGTAAGGAATATATCGCTCTCATCCCACAGGATGACTCTGATGAAATATTCCTCTATGGCTACAAGGAAATTGGTGATGACGAATTCGAACTTATCGATATCGAAGATGATGAAGAATTCGCAAGAGCTTCTGCAGAATTTGACAGAATTATGGAGGAAGAAGAATAATGAAATATCAGAAGCTTGGTAATACAGATATTGATGTTTCTGTAGTTGCTCTTGGCACATGGGCCCTCGGCGGCGGTTCTGTTTGGACAGACAGAGATTCCACAGTTGACGAAGCAAAGCGTCTTCTTGATGCTTGTAAGGAACATGGCATCAACTATATCGATACAGCTCCTGTTTACGGCACAGGTGTCAGCGAAGAACTTCTCGGTGAAGCACTTAAAGGCAGACGTCAGGACTTTATTCTTCAGACAAAGTGCTCTCTCAACTGGAGAAATGAAGGCGGCAACTTCCATTATGAACGTGACGGCGATACAGTAAACAATGATACACGTGCTCCTGCAGTCAAGAAGGATGTTGAAGATTCTCTCAGAAGAATGAAGACAGACTATATCGATTCCATTATCGTTCACTATGTCTGCAAGAGCTTCCCTGTTGAAGAAACAGTAGGAGCACTTGAAGATCTTATTAAGGAAGGTAAGATTCGCACATACGGTCTTTCCAACAGCCAGCCTGCAGACCTTCACGAATATAAGGCAGCGAAGACAAGAGTAACTGATGGCGTTTCTGTTGTACAGGAATTCTTCAGTATTCTTTCTCCATTCCATGGCAGAGATTATTTTGAAGCTTGTAAGAAATACGGCACAACAT
The DNA here is from genome assembly GCA_045638565.1 of Oscillospiraceae bacterium. Lineage (GTDB taxonomy): Bacteria > Bacillota > Clostridia > Oscillospirales > Butyricicoccaceae > SIG471. The sequence goes on from JAZUBN010000030.1 coordinate 6,765, forward strand.
TCCAGACATACGGTGTGCTTGAAGAAGGCTTCCTCACATCTCCATCCTTTATGGATAAGGAATTCAAGAAGACAGACATCCGCGCAAGACTTCCTTGGGTAGGTGAAAGCTATAAGGAAGGTCTCCACAAGGCATTTGCAATCTGGGAACCAATGTGTAAGCAGCATAACTGCAGCTTTGCACAGCTTGTTGAAGCATGGGCTCTTACTCAGTACGACAGAATGAGCCTTCTTGTTGGTATGCGTAAGCCTGAAAATGTTGCTGACAATGCAAAGTGTGTTGACATCAAGCTTTCCGCTGAAGAAATCAGAATGATGGAAGAAGCTGTCAAGGCTATTCAGGTTGAAGTTCTCGATAAGTAATAAAATGTAACAGGCGTAAAGACAGGGGCAATGTGTCGCTGTCTTTTGCCGTTAAATAACGGAAAACAGGGGGTACATTATGGAACCTAAGAGACCGACAGGTCGAAAGAAAAATATAACAGGTCAGGGCAAAGATGTAAAGCGCAGAGGCTCTGGATTGGGCACAGGTCCGGTAGGAGCACCGGGAAGAATACCGACAGGAAATGATAAACCATCATCTTCCGGAGGCGGCACAACAAGAACGACCAAAGGCGGAATGTCAAAGCTTATTATCATTCTTCTTGTAGCCCTTCTTGGTGGTGGCGGAGGGCTCAGTAGCTTGTTGTTTGGCGGTGGAGGAGATGTTCCGCAGGCTGTATTGCCTACAGAACAGATTCAGCAGACAACAGCTCAGCAGCAGACAACAGCGGCTCAGATGCCGTCTATTGACCTTTCATCTCTTTTTGGCACATTGGGCGGTGGTAATGTTTCCACAGGTTGGGACAATAATGACAACACAAGCTCACTTGATACATCAGTTGCAAAAAATGCCCGCGATAAGTATACAACAATCAAGGGTAAAGGTAAGGATGAAGTCACACTTATGGTATATCTTTGCGGTACAGACCTCGAATCCCGCAGTAAGATGGCTACATCAGACCTTCAGGAAATGCTCAATGCAGATATTTCCGACAATGTAAACGTTATCGTTTACACAGGTGGCTGTAACAGATGGCAGAATGACGTTATCAGCAGTAAGACAAATCAGATCTGGCAGCTTAAGGATGAAGGACTTGTCTGTCTTGAAAAGGATATGGGCAATAAATCCATGACAAATCCTGATACACTTTCTTCCTTCATTAAATGGTGTAAGAAAAATTATCCTGCAAACCGTAATTCTCTTATTTTCTGGGATCACGGCGGAGGATCTGTAAGTGGTTATGGTTACGATGAAAAGTTCCAGTCAAGCGGCTCTATGAGTCTTGCAGGCATTGATAAAGCGCTTACAGCAGGTGGTGTCAAGTTCGACTTTGTCGGCTTTGATGCTTGTCTTATGGCAACAACAGAAAACGCACTTATGCTTACAAAGCATGCTGACTATATGATTGCCAGCGAAGAAACAGAACCTGGCATCGGCTGGTACTATACAAACTGGCTTACAAAGCTTTCTGAAAACACTTCCATGCCTACAATTGAAATAGGCAAGAATATTATCGATGATTTTATCGATACATGTAACAAGCAGTGCAAAGGTCAGTCGACAACTCTTTCTGTTGTGGATCTTGCTGAAGTGGAAGCAACTATCCCTGCAGCGCTTGCTGACTTCTCCAAGAATACATATGACCTTATCAAGAATGAGCAGTATGCTCAGGTTTCCAACGCAAGAAGTGGTTCGAGAGAATTTGGTGCTTCCAGCAGAATTGACCAGGTAGACCTTATCCACCTTGCCAAGAATATGAAGACAGAAGAAGGCGAAGCTCTTGCCGATGCACTTCTCAGTGCAGTTAAGTATAACCGCACATCTTCCAATATGACAAACTCATATGGTCTTTCCATTTACTTCCCATTCCGTAAGGCGTCTATGGTTGATGATGCTGTCGATACTTATGAACTTATCGGTATGGACGAAGAGTATGCACGATGCATTCAGGCGTTTGCAAGTATGGAAGTTTCCGGTCAGGCGGTCAGTGGCGGTACAGCTTCTCCGCTTCCATCTCTCTTTGAAATGCTCGGTACAGCAGGTGGCTCTTCTTCCGGCAACGCTGATATGATTGGTCAGCTTCTGGGCACATTCCTTGGCGGTGATGTAAGTTCTATTGCAGGTCTTACAGGTGGAAATACAGGCTTCCTTTCCGGTAAAGCATTGGGCGACGATGAAATGGTCTCATACCTTGCTGAAAACTCCTTTGACGGCAGCCTTCTTCAGTGGAAAGATGGAGCTATCACACTTCCTGAAAGCCAGTGGAAGCTCGTTCAGACACTTCAGGCTAATATGTTCTATGATGACGGCGAAGGCTATATTGACCTCGGCACAGACAATGTGTTTGATTTCGATGAATATGGAAATCTCCTTGCGCCTGAAGAAATGACATGGCTTGCAATCAATGAACAGCCTGTTGCTTACTATCATGAATCCACAGTTTCTGATGGTGATGATTACAGTATTACAGGCAGAATCCCTGTTCTTTATAACGGCGAACGCGCTGAACTTGTTGTTGAGTTTACAGATGAAAATGAATACGGCAGTGTAGTGGGCGTAAGACGTGTCTATAAGGATGGCGAAACAACTACTGTTGCAAAGACTATGGATACAGTAACAGACGGTGATGTAATTGATTTCGTATGCGATTACTATAGCTATGATGGCGAATATCTCGATAGCTATATGCTCGGCGAACAGCTCATCGTTGACGGTGAACTTCAGATAAGTGACGTTTATGTCGACGAAGAATTCGCTAACTTCACATATCTCTTTACAGATATCTATAATCAGCAGTACTGGACAACACCTGTAAAATAAATCAAAAATATAAGACAGAGGCAATTTGCCTCTGTCTTTTTGTGTATGGGTGTGGTATAATTATATCCATAAATATATGGAAAGCGAAAATGAATCAAATGGAAGAAATGATTTACAGAATCAAACGCATGGAATTTTATTATGACACCATTTTCAATGCGGTGCACAATGCTCCTGAGCTTCTGGAAGACGAGCATATTTCTGCAATGCTGAAAAGTCTTACGGAATATTACGAAGGCGGTCAATGGCTTAAAGATTTCGAGTCCGATGAAAGGGGAGAAATTCCACGTAATCTCAAGCGCGGAATACTTTCAGAAGATGCTGTATTTGATCTGCTTACCGACATTGACAGAATAAAAAAATCAATGAGAGAACCATTGAAGGATATTCCGCTTTACACTTACGACAGATATATAGAAATTGGCGAAATAAGGCTATCTGATAAGAATGATGATGTCAGGACAATAGAAATTACTGTCGGTTCGGCAATTTTTGATAAGGAAATAAAAAGAAAATCAATAGACAGTGTTCTGAAAGAAATAACGAAATTATGTAGTGGCAAAAAAGCCGAACTTGTCTTCAAAGGAAAAGAAGATAGCCAATGGGAACCGTTGGATTGGGCTGCTTCTGTTTATCTCATAGTCTGTAAGCTGATGGAGGAAAAACTTCTTGATTCATTTGTAATATGGACAACTAAGAATGAGAATGAATTATATTCTCCTGACGAAAGAAGATTCCGTACGGAAAATGACAGGAAAATGTTCAGTTATCTTGTAGAGATGGCCGATGAAATAGTAAGGGTATAATTATGATAAAAACAGAAAGACTTGTGCTGAAACCTCTCGAAGAACGTGACAGAGAGCACCTCATTTCAATGCTCAGATGTGAAAAAGTAAATAACACCTATCTTGTTCCTGACCTTTTGGATGATGAAACGGCAAGTAAATTATTTGGGCGAATAAAAGAAGTATCACATATGCCACACAGATTTGCAAGAGGGATTTATTTGGAAAATAAGCTTATCGGTATAGTAAATGATACAGGCATTGAAAATAATATCATTGAAATCGGATATGCCATAAATCCGGAATATTGGGGCAGAGGATATGCGACAGAAGCTTTGAAAGGAGCAATTCAGTACCTTTTTGAAAGCGGATATGCAGTAATCAGGGCAGGAATTTTCGAAGAAAATATCGCAAGCAGACGAGTACTTGAAAAATGCGGTTTGAATCTCACGGATAAAAATGAAGATATCGAATACAAGGGCAAAATACACCATTGTATATACTTTGAATTGCAGAGGTGATCTATGAGCAACAATAAATCTAGACTTATGCTTATATTGTCTATGGCAATATTCGGTACACTCGCTCCCTTTGTAAGAAATATTTCGGTGGCATCGGGTGAGCTTGCTTTATACAGAGCGGTTCTTGCAACGGTAATAATAAGCATATTTATGATTTTGACAAGGCAGAAATTGCCGATAAACAGCATCAGAAAAGAATTGCCGATGCTTATCATTTCAGGTGCCGGAATGGGTGTAAACTGGATACTTCTTTTTGAGGCATATAAATACACTACAGTTTCAGCAGCAACGCTCAGCTATTATTTTGCACCGGTTATTGTAACAGCGGTATGTCCGTTTTTGTTTAAGGAAAAACTGACTAAAAAACAGATCATATGCTTCGCTATGTCCACATTCGGCATTATACTTATTACAGGAATAGGTGATATGTCGGGAGGAAGCCAGCACCTGAAAGGTATAATGTTTGCTCTTGGAGCGGCCGTGCTTTATGCCTCCGTTGTACTTGTAAATAAGTTTATAAGAAATGTTGACGGTATACATAGAACGCTGATTCAGTTTGTCGCTGCGATAATCGTTCTTACACCGTATGTAATGATGACAAGCGGCTGCAGCCTTGGAAATATGGATGTAAAAGGCTGGATAAACCTGCTGATAGTCGGTTTTATCCATACAGGTCTTACATATTGTATGTACTTTACTGCCCTTAAAAATGTGTCCGGACAGCAGGCGGCTATATTAAGTTATATTGATCCGTTGGTTGCAGTTCTTATTTCGGTAACGATTCTTGGTGAATCTATGACTTTCTTGCAGATAATCGGCGGTATGCTCATACTTGGATTTACATTGTGGAATGAATTGCCGCAGAAAAAATAAAATAAAAAAGCCACTCATCTGAGTGGCTTTAATTATTATGTAGTTAGAATTCCGATTCAGCAGGCTTGAATGATGTTACCCACTTGCCGGAAGCAAAACGTGCAACAACGAGAGCTGTTCGAACAAGCTGGTCAACAACGAGAGCGTACCAAGCGCCGTGGAGACCAAGACCAACGTGGTTAACGAGGAGAATAGCAAGGCCAGGACGGAGAAGCATAACTGTCAGCATAGTGACAAGCGCTGTGTACTTTGTATCGCCGGCACCACGGAGCGCACCTGCGAGGATGAACTGTGCTGACTGGAATGGCTGGATGATAGCAACCATTGAAAGGATTGTGGAACCAACTGCAATGATTTCTGCTTCAGGAGTATAAAGTCCGATAACAAACTTGTTGAAGAAGAATACGAACACAGCGATGAGAATAGCAACTGTAGTACCGATATGCTGAGTTCTCTTTGCGTAATGGTGAGCCATATCCGGGCGTCCCTTACCAAGTGACTGGCTGACAAGGGATGTTGCGGAGGTTGCAAATGCCTGACCGTTCATAAATGTAAGAGCCTGAATGTTCATACAGATCTGATGTGTTGCGTAGAGCATTGTGCCAAGACCTGTAACTGTTCTTGTGAATACGATAACACCGAAACGCATTGCAAGCTGTTCAACCATGGAAGGCAAGCCAATCTTTGTGATGTTCTTGACTGTAGGCATATCAAGCTTGAACCAGCCCTTAGGGAATGTAAGGCGGATAAACTGTCCCTTTCTTCTGATAGCGTACATTGCCATGAAGAATGCGATTACCTGACCGAGAACTGTAGCGATGGAAGCACCTACAACTTCGAGACGAGGGAAGCCGAACTTACCGTAGATGAGGAGATAGTTGAAAACAACGTTGACAGCATTGGAAATGGTATTATATATCATAGCTGTTTTCGAGTCACCACATCCGCGCAGACAGCTTGTCACACATGATGTCATGGAAATTGTGAAAATACCAATCATCTGAATCTGAAGGTATTTTGTAGCTTCAACAAGAACAAGTTCTTCTGTTGCACCCATAAACTCAACCATCTGTCTTGAGAAGATTGTACCGATGACAGAGAAGAGGATACCGAAGAAGGCGTTAAGTATAAATGCCTGTCTTAAAACAAGATTAGCACGTTTTTCATCACCTGCACCGCGATAACGTCCAACAAGAGCCATAGCACCGGTATTGAGTGCCATAAAAGCTGTTGAAAGAAGCATCTTTGGCTGCATTGTAAGGCCAACAGCAGATGTTGCCCATGCACCGAGACGGCCTACCATCATCTGGTCAGCCATAGAAGCGAGCTGCATCAGCATAAGTTCAACGAGAGCCGGCCATCCGATACGGATAACATCGGAATAAAGCATCTTGGATGTTACGCCTGTAGGAAGTGGCTGTCTTTTGTTTATGACTTTTGTGTCATTAGGGTTCCCCGCAGGGAGGCTGTCAAGTGTTGTAGTGATTTTCTTGAGATCGCCTGAGGAGCCCTGTTGCTCATTATGTTTCTTTTTAAATTCCATAGAGCATCTCCTTTTCTTTTTCCTTAAACTCCTTATATTATAACATATATTTTTTGAAAGATAAACAGTAAAATGTTAATTTTATTAACTTTTTTTATGCAACATACAGTGAATTGTCAGAAAGGCTATAATATATGCCGAAAAATAAAATAAAAACGGCAAATTCTCGCAAATCGAGAGTGGTTCTTTTAATAAAAGGTTGTATTCTCACTCTCGTTATAGTAGAATTAGGGCATAAAATCAAAATAAACGGAGGTTTTATGGAAAAGAAAACCATAGGAACATTCATAGCCGCTCTGCGTAAAGCAAATGGTATGACACAAAAAGAGCTGGCGGAAAAACTGAATGTATCAGATAAAACAATAAGCAGATGGGAGCGCAGTGATGCAGCACCAGACCTTTCGGTTATTCCTGTGATTGCAGAAATATTCGGTGTCACTTGCGATGAACTTCTGAGAGGCGAGAGAAAGCCTGTCGAACAGAGAATGGAATTGGCATCTGATGAGATAACACACAAAGGTGAAAAGGAAAAAGCACGTCTGCTGAAGTCGTCATTTGCAAACTATAAAAATCGCACATATATTTCTATGGGAATATCGGGCGTGGGTATCATAGCTGCCATGATTGGAAATCTTGCTCTGCTGAAATCAGTGCTTGGGTTTCTGCTCGGTATGATGTTCTATGTTGTGAGCACAGTTTGTCAGGCAATATTTATCAACAGAGCATTTGCGGCTGTAGAGGATGCGGAAATTGATAATCGGGAAATGCTAAGCTATAAGTATAATGTGATAATGCTGGCTGAAAAGGCGTTTGGACTTAACGTTTTGTTCTTGGGATTTACAGCTCCGCTTGCAATGGTCGATGCCTATATGGGACTTGGAACAGACAGTATGTTCATTTTTGGAGTGACAGGCTCTGTAATAGCGCTTGTTGTTTACAGTGTAATATGTTTCTTTATAAACGGAAGGCTGCTGAAAAATGGTGTATGCTATCCTGATGGAGAAACAGAAGAAAAATATCTTTATAACAGAAATCTTAAACTGAATATCTGTACAACAATGGCGCTTGTGCTTGTATTTACTGTATTTGTTCATATATTGGGTGCAGCTGGTATATGGAATGCATCTCAGCTTGCAGATGGAATAATTTTCAAAGACTACGAAAGCTTCATAGCTTATATGGAACAGGATATTCCATATAGCGGACATACATCTGCGGATACAGAAGTTCAGGAGGTTGCCCCTCCGGCATATTATGATGCTGACGGCAAAGAAATAACAGAAGATGAGGCGCTTAAGGAGCAGCTGTATGATATTAACCACAATGTTGTATGTGAATATATACGCAGAAATAAAACTGTAACGCAGATTTCCTATGAATCAAAGGAAGGTGACATTCTTCCTATTCGTGTGCGCACTTATGAAGATTTGAGAAAGGCAGACGCCAAGGGTAACTTTATAAATGTATGTTTCTGCGGAGTGTATGTGGTTGAAATAGCAGCGGCATTTATGATATACTTTAAGAAAAGGGAAAGATAGGAGACATTATATGAATATCGCTGAGTTTTCTGAAAGATACATAGCAAAATATCTTGATGAGAAAGATATTCCACAGATTTTGGAATTATGTCAGGGAAATCCACAATATTATGAACATTGCCCTCCGGAGGTTTCGATTGAGTCGATAATAAAAGATATGAATGCATTGCCTCCAAATAAAACAAAGAACGATAAACATTATTTTGGATTTTTTGAAGGGGATAAGCTTATTGCTGTTGTAGATCTTATAGATAAATTCCCGGATGAAAATACAGCTTTTATCGGATTTTTTATGATGAATAAGGAGCATCAGGGCAGAGGGATCGGCAGTGGAATAATCTCTTCAATGAGCAGAGTATTAAAGAAATATTTCAGTTACATCAGGCTTGGATATGTGAGCACCAATATGCAGACGAGAAACTTCTGGATGAAAAACGGCTTTGAACCGACAGAAATACAGAGCAGACAACAACTGTATACGGTTAATATTTTGATAAAAACATTGTAAATTATAGCACATAGGTTGACTTTAGAAAAACTTATGTGCTATAATTATGCATATAAAATATGATTCCGTTTTTATTTACATTGATCAGACGAAGATATACAAATGGGATAAAAATGTAAAATAATGTCAAAAAATAAATACAGTTTTTTACAAATCAATCTTGAAAAAACTGGAAAAATATGTTATATTATATCCAGAAACAAAAACTTATAAATTTTGCGAGTGGAGAATACAATATGATTAAATCTATTAAAGTTATAATTGCTGATGAAAATGCTGATATGAGAAAGGCTTTGCAGCTCGCAGTAGATGGCAAAAGCGGCATAAAAGTTGTTGACAACGTCGAAAACGGCAGGGAACTTATAGACAGCATCCTTGAAAATCAGCCGGATTTCGTTCTTCTTGACCATATGCTTCCGATTATGGATGGTATTTCTGTAATCAGAAACATTTCAAAACAAACAATTGTGAATGTGCCTGTGTTCTGCATACTTACAGGCTTTGCATCTGCAGTCAGCATGACAGAGGCTATGAATGCGGGCGCAGCTGCGTATCTTATGAAGCCTATTGACAGTTCTGTGCTCGAAGAAAAAATTGTTGAGCTTATGAACTCATATGCAATGACTCTCAAAAATATGCCATCTAATCTTGACCCTGAAACTCAGCTGGAAGTCCTCGTTACAAATACTATTCACGAAATTGGTGTACCTGCGCACATCAAGGGTTACCAGTATATCAGAGATGCAATTATTATGACGATCAATGATATGGACACAATCAATGCTGTCACTAAGGTGATGTATCCTGCCATAGCAAAGAAATATAATACAACATCTTCAAGAGTTGAACGAGCCATCAGACATGCTATTGAAGTTGCGTGGGACAGAGGAGATATTGAGGTTCTTCAGAGCTTCTTTGGATATACAGTTTCCAATGTGAAGGGAAAGCCAACCAACAGCGAGTTTATCTCCATGATTTCCGATAAGCTCAGACTCAAGATTAAAATCGGATAAAAATTATAAAAGAGCTGTGAATACGGCTCTTTTTTCTTGCAATTAGTGATGAATATGATATAATTAAATAAAGAAGTATATAAAGTTTTATTGAAATAGAGGTAATTATGGCAGATTTCATTAAAAAACTTAAAAAGAAGAGAAAACCATTCGTTTCTGCAGTTGTTGCTGCAGGCGGCACAGGGACACGAATGGGTGAAAATAAATTACTTATGGATCTTTGCGGCATGCCTGTTCTTGCTCGTACGCTTATTGCATTGGAAAAATGTGAAATGATCGATGAAATAGTCATTTCTGCCCATAAAGACAGCGTTATGGAGTATGGTGTGTTGGCAAAAAAATATGGTATCAGAAAGCTTAAATGTGTAGTACCTGGCGGTGAAAATCGCAGTATCAGTGTTTTCAAAGGAATCAGTGCAGTTTCCGAAAAATGTCGATTCGTTGCAGTGCATGATGGTGCCCGTCCGTTTGTTACAAATGAAGAACTTGAAAATGTTATCCACAAGGCGTTCTATACAGGTGCGGCAACAGCGTCTGTGCCTGTAAAGGATACCATAAAGCAGATATCTGACGGTAAAATCACAGCTACAGTTGACAGAGCAAATCTTGTACAGGTGCAGACACCGCAGGTTTTCGATATCGACCTTATAAAAGGTGCGCTTACAAAAGTGATTGCAGAAAATATCAGTGTTACAGATGACTGTCAGGCAATGGAAATAATGGGATTTAATCCGACAGTTGTGACAACTTCATACGACAATATTAAAATCACAACACCGGAAGATATTCTTCTTGGCCAGCTTATACTTAATAAGAGAGGTGGGTAACTATGAGAATTGGAAACGGATATGACGTGCATAAACT
>JAZUBN010000031.1:0-3151 GCA_045638565.1 Oscillospiraceae bacterium
GGTCATGACCGCAGGAGCAGTGTTCACCATGTTCGTGGTGATGGTCATGACCGCAGGAACAGTGTTCGCCGTGTTCGTGGTGATGATCGTGTCCGCAGGAACAGTGTTCGCTGTGTTCATGATGATGGTCGTGACCGCAGGAGCAGTGTTCTCCGTGTTCGTGGTGGTGATCGTGACCACAGGAGCAGTGTTCTCCGTGTTCATGGTGATGGTCGTGACCGCACGAGCAATGTTCACCGTGTTCGTGATGATGGTCGTGACCGCAGGAACAATGTTCACCGTGTTCGTGGTGGTGATCGTGACCACAGGAGCAATGTTCGCCGTGTTCGTGGTGGTGATCGTGACCGCAGGAACAATGTTCGCCATGTTCATGATGGTGGTCATGCTCGTGGTGAGCCTTCATAGCTTCAGCAAGGAGGTCTTCCTCCATTGTGCCCTTCTTAAATGCATCGAGAATCTGTGCATTATCGAGCTTGTCCAGATGTGTTGTGATGATATTGGCATCCTTGTTGATTTCACGAATTATTTCAACAGCCTGTGTAATTTTAGTTTCATTTGCCTTGTCTGTACGTGTGAGAAGGATGCAGTTGGAATAAAGAATCTGGTCTTCATAGAATTCGCCGAAGTTTTTGACGTACATCTTTGCCTTTGTGCAGTCGACAACTGTGATGCACGAATCGACAGCGATATTTTCATCGCCTGTATTATTGACCGCTGCGATGACGTCGGAAAGCTTGCCGACACCCGATGGTTCGATGATGATGCGGTCAGGATTATAAGTTTCAACAGTTTCCTTGAGAGCCTTTGTGAAGTCGCCTACCAGTGTACAACAGATGCAGCCGGAATTCATTTCTGTAATTTCAATGCCTGCATCCTGCAAAAAGCCGCCGTCAACGCCGATTTCACCGAATTCATTTTCGATGAGTACAAGCTTTTCGCCCTTGAAAACATCAGCAATAAGGCGCTTTATAAATGTTGTCTTGCCGGCACCGAGAAAGCCGGAAATAATGTTCACTTTTGTCATTTTGCCGAACCTCTTTCTGTTTTTTATTTTCACTAAATTTAATTATATCACCATTTTTAATTTTGCACAATATAAAAAATACGACAGGTTGTTATGTTTTCAGACATACAAAAAGCCGCCCTGATGGACGGCTTATATTTTTTAGTTGTTGCTGATATGTACATCGAGCTGATTGAATGGGATGGAGATGCCTCTTTCATCAAATGCGTACTTGACTTCTTCGAGAAGATGGCATTTTGCTTCAAGATAATCTGCCTTTTCAACCCAGCATCTTACGATGATATCGACAGAGCTTTCGCCAAGATTCCACACTCTGATAAGAACATTCCTGTCATGCTTTACGAAGTCACAGTTGTTTACCATTTCTTCGATAATGCCCTTTGCCTTACGTGTATCACAGCCGTAGCCGATAGGGAAAATGAGTTCAAGCTGACGTGTATCTTCTGCAGAATAATTCACGATAGTATTCTTGGAAAGTGTGCCGTTTGGAACGAAGATACGCTTATTGTCCACAGTATTGAGGGCTGTATGGATAAGACCGATCTGGTCAACAGAGCCGGAGATACCGCAGGCTTCAATAAAGTCGCCCACCTTGAATGGCATTGTGGACATAAGAAGAATGCCGCCTGCAATGTTTGCAAGGCTGTCCTGCATAGCGAGAGAGAATGCAACGCCCAATGTACCGGCAAGAGTGATAAGAGATGCAGGTGGAAGACCGAGCATATCTGCAACTGTTGTTACGAGTACAAAATAGAGGGCGAACTTGATTACCGAAATGATGATTTTTTCAAGAGTTTCATTGAAGTTTGTTCTCTGGAAAATCTTTTCCACCAGCTTCATAACATACTTGATGACTATGAGGCCGACCATTATTGTAAGGATGATGCTGAGAATACTCTGAATATTGAGCTTTGTCAGCACATCTGTAAGCATATTTGCTGCTTCTGTTGTTTCTGTCATTTTTTGCTCCTTTTGCTTTAATTTTTACCGATGGATATTATAGCATAGTTTTTCTTTTTTGAACAGTACATTTTTTGATTTTTCTGCATATATTAGAGTGAAATCTGAAATACACAGGAGGAACAATATGCCACAGGGAAAATATATGCCTGAAGGACTTTTTGACAGGCACAGTATGGCATCATATATAAACAATGAAGCGGGAATGGTAAAGGCTATGGAAACAGGCGTCATTTTGCAGGGATTTGTCACACGTTGTGACAGTCAGCACAATCTTTACTGTGATATAGGGCCTTTCAAGGGGATTATTCCGCGAAAGGAAGCGGTTTTTGATGCAGTTTCACCTTCAAAGGAGATTGCAGTAATTTCAAGGGTCGGCAAGCCTGTCTGCTTCAAGGTTACAGGATACAAGGACGGACTATACATACTTTCACGCAGACTTGCCCAGAAAGAAGCTATGGAGTATTTTCTCACAAATCTTTCCTGCGGTGATATTCTGAGAGGCAAAGTAACTCACATTGAGCCTTTTGGAGTGTTTGTCGATATTGGCTGCGGCAATGTTTCGCTTATCGGCATTGAAAATATTTCGATATCGAGAATCTCCTCTCCTTTCGAAAGATTCCGCACAGGGCAGGATATTTACTGCGCCGTAAAATATATTGATAACAGCATGATGCGTATCACCATAACTCACAAGGAGCTTCTTGGCACATGGCGTGAGAATATTTCCCGTTTCAGTGTGGGTGAAACTGTCCGCGGCATTATCAGGGGTATTGAGGATTACGGCATTTTTGTCGAGCTTTCCCCTAATCTTTCCGGTCTTGCAGAATACAGAGAAGGGGCGGCTGTCGGTCAGGAGGTTTCTGTCTACATCAAGTCGGTGATTCCCGAAAAGATGAAGGTGAAGCTTCTTATTATAGATATTCTTGAGCAGAAAAAGCGTAAGCTTATCGACGAAAGTGATTATTGTATAAGGGACGGACGCATGGATTCTTTCTGCTATACACCGCCCGAATGTACCTCAAAAAATATTGAAACAATTTTTTAAAATTTTTTCAAAAAAGTATTGACTTTTGTTGTTCCATGTGTTATTATATACAAGCAGTCAGGAAATGACACAGAAAAACAACAAAATATGCGGTCGTGGCGGAATGGTATACGCGCTAG
>JAZUBN010000032.1:0-23471 GCA_045638565.1 Oscillospiraceae bacterium
CAAGGCTATCGAAATGGTGCTTGATGCTATCGAAAAGGAAGGCGGAGAAGGCAACGAGCTTCGTCACGGCGTTGTTCACGCACAGATTACAGACAAGGCTATGCTCGACCGCTTTGCTCAGCTCAAGGCAACTTGTTTTGCTCAGCCAATCTTCCTCCATTACGATATGCACGTAGTGGCAGACAGAGTTGGCGAAGAACTTGCAAATACATCATATAACTTCAAGACTCTTTATGATTCAGGCGTTCACACATCCTTCGGCACAGACAGCCCTGTTGAAGACCTCAAAACATTTGACAACATCCACTGCGCTGTCAACCGTCAGGACCTCAAGCACTATCCTGAAAATGGCTGGGTTCCTTCCGAATGCTTCACAATCAAGGAAGCTATCGACTGCTATACAAAGGAAGGCGCTTACGCATCCTTCGAAGAATATGAAAAGGGCACTCTTGAAGACGGCAAGTTTGCTGACTTCGTTGTTCTCGACAGAAATATCTTCGAAATCGATAAGGCTGACCTTATCAATACAAAGGTGCTCATGACAGTCATGGGTGGCGAAATCACATACAAGGCATAAAAGTTAAAAAACTGCGGTCATATTGGGGTTATGGCCGCAGTTTTAAATATGAAAATTTACGAAAGAAAAAAGGAGAAAAGGCTATGAAAAACATTATTATGTACTCCAGCATTCATTGAGGCGGCTGCGCTCCTACGAAAGCGTGGCTTTCTGCGCACAATGTGGATTTTACAATCATCGACATTTCCACAGGTATGCTTCCGCTCAAGCAATTCCTCAAATATCGTGACACGCGCGAGGAATTTGCTCCTTTGAAAGCGGCAGGCAGAGTTGGTCTCCCTTGTATTGTCATCAATAAGGGCGAAAAAATTATTTTCGCACCAGACGAAATCGCAGCCGAACTGGGCATTCCAAACGACGTAGCAAACTACAGATAACCACCAAAAAAGCCACTCATCCGAGTGGCTTTTTTATTTTGCGTATATTATTCAATACTTGCGCCCATATTGTAGGCCTTTTCGATGAAGCCTTCCTTTTCAAGGTCGAAATCGGCAGGAGTTGTGCCGTGGACAAGCAACACGCCATTATCCTCCCAATGAAGCTTATCGATGATTACATTATTATAGAAATCGACAGCTTCGGCTGTATTGGAAGGGTCTTTGCCGCCCGAAACGAAGATGGCCGCCGTCTTCTTTGGCTTGAAGCGCTTTGCCACATAGAGGGCATACATACGGTCGATTACAGCCTTGAGCTGAGCTGTGATGTCCCAGAAATAGATAGGGGAGGCGAGGACTATCATATCTGCCTTTTCGATTTCATCGTAAAGCGGAATCATATCGTCCTTCTGGCTGCATGGACCATTCTTGAAGCACTGCATACAGTGAATGCAGCCGTTAAGCTTCTTGCCTGCAACGCGGAACTTTACAGCAGTATGGCCCTTGCTTTCTGCGCCTTTGATGAAGGCATCGCAAAGCTGGTCTGTGTTCTTGCCCACACGTGGGCTGCCGTCGATAACGAGAATATTCATATATGTACCTCCGTGATAGAATTATTGCTTACTATTTTTCAAAAATCTGCAATGTTGTTGTCAGTTCTCTGCCAGGTGTGCGGATATAACTGCCGTTATAATACATAGCAGTAGATGCGCCGCCGTCAAGGTTGAATGCATCGACACAGCCGAGGTTCAGCATAAGTTCACGCATCTGCTGAATTGTAGCGCTCTTTACAGATGCAATAAGCAGCTTACCTTCGCGGTTGATACCGATAGCTGTGCGAGGAGTGGAGGAAGTTGTAAATCTTGCTTCCTTGAAGCCGTCTTCAAGCTCTGTCACGATATAGCCATCCTGCACAAGGCGAGGAGCGCCCGAAATTATGCTTTCAACATTCTTATCGAGGATAAAGCCTTCTGCATCAGCCTTGAAAAGATAAGGCTCAAGCTGTACTCTTGTACCGATTACAGGCTTTGTGAAATAGCTCTGGGATACAGCATCATTGCCAAAGTATACCACATAGCCGTCAGACGGAATAGCAGTCGTTGTTCCTGCACCCTTGTATTCATAAGCCGAGACAGCACCGTTACGCACTGTCAACATTCCTCCCGGAGCCTTGATTGTGATGCTGTTGCCGAAGGCAGGAGTGTAAAGTGTAGCAAGATACTCGCCCTGATACGGTGTGTTGACTTCATAAGCCGCCCACAATCTCTTGCCGCTCATATCATTGATACCGACAAAAACAGCAGGGCGACCGATGGAAAGCTGACCATCCTTTGTGATGCCGAGAGAGGAAAGACCTGAAGATGCATAGATGAAGTTTCCGTCCACCATAACGTGGCCGATTGGGATTTTGAAGCTTTCGTATGCTTCGAAGAAGTTGGCATTGACAACGGCATCAGCGCCCGATGCGTTTACGATATTCTTGAAAGATGCTGTTGCGCCGAGGGTATTATTGACCATTGCCGCCTTGATTTTAACACCTGTAGGGTCGATTGTCAGCAAATCAACGTCGAGTGAGCCAAACTTTGGCTTTGAATGAACAATGGCAGGTCCCTTTGGCACTTCATAGTTATATGTCCATACGCCGCTGCCGATAACACCGGCAGAAACGCCCTGAGAACGGGTGAAAACCCCTTCGCTCACCAGCTTTTCAGCGAGAGTCTTGCCGCCTGTCTTCATAGCGCAGGTGAGAGCCGCATAGGAAAGATCCACCATATCGCCTCTGTCAAGGTCCATATTGGACATATGCTGAACTGCAAGCTGGTTTACCATACCAAGCTTATGAGCCAAGCTGAGCTGAGTGCCCCATGTGAAGTCGCCCTTTTCTTCGCTGTAGCCGAGAGCACGAAGGAGGAATGTGACATATTCAATAGCCTTGATCTGCTTGTTAGGTGTGAAAGTAGTTGCGCCTGTGCCCTTTGTCAGCCCTGTGTTATAGGCATAGGATGTATATTCCTTGCCCCAGCCAACATCGTTGAACGGCGCACTTCTTGTTTCGTTCAGAGCATCATTTTCCTTGCCGAGAAGGCGGATGAGCATTACAATGCCCTGAATTCGTGTGCTTGGCTGATCGAGCTGATAGCCTGCGTCTGTGCCTTTGAAGAGGCCGAGCAAATTGAGCTTATCTGCTCTGTCTGTGCTGTTGTCTGCCGCCGCCATTGGCAATGCGAATGTAAGGCACATTGCAAAAACCAGCGCAAAGGCAAAGAATCGTTTTGCGTTTTTCATAAGTATATCCCCTGTAATTTTAATTTACTATAACAATCCCTCCACCGTTGTTCCAACGGTCCCCCTCCCTTTACACAAGGGAGGCTTTTCGGGGTGCGTACTAAATTTCCAATGGAAGGAATGTCTTGCCGCCGCGGAGCACCTTGCAGATAGGGCAGTCGAGGACATTTGCGATGAGTTCATCCTTCTTTTCCTGTGGAATATCGCCTTCGATGATGATTTTTGTGTAGATTTTGATATCTTCAGGATTTTTTCTGTTCATATCAACGTGGACAGTGACATTATCCCAGACAAGTCCCTCGGCGCGCATACGCTTGCGGAGAGTGATATTGAGGCAGGCGGCAAGAGCCGAAATGACCATATCGGCAGGATTTACATATTCGCCTGTGCCGTTATCGGAAGCGATAGTATCCGAATAGATGATGTGCTCGCCGTCTGTGATTTCTGTGACGTAATTTCTTTCCTTACTTGTTGCTGTTACCATGGTTGTTCCTCCTGTTATTTTATCTCATATAAAATGGCGATTTTGTTGTTATAGAATACTGTGATGCTGTTCATATCTATCTTTACTTTCACATCAAATTGTTTTTCATTTGCATTTGCGTGTATCCACAGGTCGGAAGCGCTAATGCTTGCTGTAAAGACTGTCTCGCCCTTTTCAAGGACGGTGTAGCCTTCAAGCTTATTGCGTATCGTATCTTCCACAGCTTGTGGAGAACTGTTGCTTGCTATCCAGTTTTTATTGTCCTCGCTTGTAAGAGGAAAGTCGACATTCTCCCATTCTATATCCTTGTATTTAACACCGATATGCTTCTCGATGCCGTCAATGAGGGCATCGTACATATTCATTTCACGGGGCAATTCATAGATAACGACACCGATGCAAAAGAGAACCACACCGATAATGAGAACTTTTCCCCATTTTTTGCGCCAGAATTCTATAAAATTATTACGCCAGATTTTGTCCATCATGTCATATTCTGTTTCTTTGTACTCTTTATACATATCCCAAAGGCTCATAGAATCACCGCCTTTTCTTTAAGTATAGCACAATATGGTATTGTTAGCAAGATAAAAGCCACCCCGAGGGGTGGCTTTGGTTTTGTATTACAACAACTTGAGGTTTGCGTCTAAAATCTTTGCAGGGAGGACTTCTGTGAGGACTTCCTTCCAGTCTACAAAGTCAAAGTTACATACCTTGATAGCTTCTGCAAGAAGAGCCACATTAGCGCCTCTTGGGTTGCCCTTTTCGCGAGCAATCTTATCAGCATCAACAACTGTTACATCGAAAAGCTTCTGCATAGCTTCGAGAGTGCCTTCAGGATACTGTTCAGCGCCTGTTGCGATAGGAAGAGAAGGGATAGCAGTATCAGCGATGATGACCTTTGCATCAGGCTTGAGGTAGTTTGCCCAGCGGACAGCTTCCATCTTTTCGAAGGAGATGAGAATATCTGCGCCGCCTTCACCGATGATAGGGGACCATACCTTATCACCGAAACGAACCTGTGTGGAAACAGAGCCGCCGCGCTGTGCCATACCGTGAACTTCACTCATCTTTACATCAAAGCCAGCCTTGAGAAGACCGTGTGTGAGAATCTTACTTACAAGAATTGTACCTTGTCCGCCTACGCCGACAAGAAGAATAGTTTTAACGTTACTCATTGAATTAACCCTCCTGTTCGATAGCGTCAAATGGACAAACCTGAGCGCAGAGTGAGCAGCCGGCGCACTGTGCTCTGTCGATGACAGGCTGGCCGTCTGTTGTGCTGATAGCAGGGCAGCTGACCTTGAGGCAGAGCTTACACTTCTTGCACTTTTCAGAGTTGATATTGAACTTTACCTTTGTGTGATTTTCTCTCTTGAGAAGGAGACATGGACGACGTGTGATGATAGCAGAGCGCTTGCCGCAAGTTTCAGCTTCGTCACAAGCCTTCTTCATAGCATCGAGGTCGTTAGGGTCAACGATGATGACATTTTCATAGCCGAATGCTGTGAGGATATCTTCAATCTTTGCCTTTGGAGCAAAGGAGCCACTGAGAGCATAGCCTGTACCAGGGTTATCCTGATGACCTGTCATAGCTGTGATGCCGTTATCGAGAACGCATGGGATGATGTTTGCGTTGTTATAGATGATTTCGAGAGCGCCTGTCATACCGCTGTGGAAGAATGTGGAGTCGCCCACAACGCCGTATACCTTGCGTGTATCGCCCTTGAGCTCGAGAGCCTTTGCCATACCGGCACCTGCAGAGAAGCCTGCGCCCATGCAGATACATGTATCGCCGCCGCCGAGAGTATAGCAGCCGATGTCACTTGCAAGAACGATGGAGCCGCGCTTGGAAAGTGTATAGAAGAAGCCTCTGTGTGGGCAGCCTGCGCAGAGAACAGGTGGACGTCCAGTAGCCTGAACTTCAGCTGTCTTGACTTCGGACTTTTCGCCGAAGAGGCAGTTACGGAGGATTTCAGGGTTGAGTTCGTATGTATTAGGAATTACATCCTTACCGATGACTTCGATGCCCATAGCACGAATCTGTTCTTCCATGAATGGTTCGAGTTCTTCGATGACGTAAATCTTGCTCATCTTGGAAGCGAAGTCCTTGATAAGCTTCTTTGGAAGCGGATATGTGAGACCGAGCTTGAGGAAGGATGTATCTTCAGGGAAGATTTCCTTTGCGTAGTTATATGCAGCGGAAGCTGTGATAACGCCTACTTCGCCCTTGATTTCCATCTTATTGAGAGCAGATGTGTTTGCATATTCTTCAAGGTCCTTGAGGCGGTTTTCAAGACGCATATGGTGAACCTTCGCTCTTGCAGGTGTTGCAGAGAACTTTGTGGAGCGTTCATATGGCTTATCTTCAACTTCAACTCTGTCATAGAGCTCAACTGTGCTCTTGGAATGGCAGATACGTGTTGTTACACGGTAAAGGACAGGGATATCGAACTTTTCAGAGATGTCGTATGCTTCCTTGAGGAAGTCCTTACATTCCTGAGAATCGGATGGCTCGATAAGGCAAAGCTTAGCGTGCTTTGCATAGAGACGGTTGTCCTGTTCATTCTGGGAGGAATGGAGGTCAGGGTCGTCAGCTGTTACGAGAACCATACCTGCGTTTACGCCAAGGTAAGCAGATGTGAACATAGGGTCAGCCGCTACGTTTACACCAACGTGCTTCATTGCGGAAATGGAGCGAAGGCCTGCGATAGCTGCGCCGTAAGCTGTTTCATAAGCTACCTTTTCGTTAGGAGACCACTGGCTGTAGATTTCCTTGTACTCAGGGAGATTTTCAAAAATTTCTGTGGATGGTGTGCCCGGATAGGCAGCGCCAAAGCGAACACCGGCTTCATAAGCACCTCTTGCGATAGCTTCGTTGCCTGTCATCAACTTTTTCATAGTATGCTGTTCCTTTCTTAAAGGTTGTTTATTTGTCGGTTTTCTTATGCTCTTACTTGGTTCGTGGGAGGAGCAAGCGCCTCCCCTACATATTATTCAATGCGCCGCAGGCACATCAACTATTCATTATTCACTTTTCACTATTCACTCACGCCTATGGCGTGCTCCCTACATCATTGCTGCAAGTGCGATGGAGAGCATTTTTGCTTCGGCATTATCCGAGCGGGAAACGAGAACGATAGGAGCCTTTGCACCAACAACGATACCAGCTGACTTTGCGCCTGCAAAATATGTCATAGCCTTGCCGATGCCGTTGCCCACTTCATAAGTAGGAACGAGAAGAATATCGGCATAGCCTGCATTTTCATTCTTATAGCCCTTGTGGTGGACAGCTTCCTTGCTGATTGCAAGGTCGAGGCCTACAGGACCATAAACGATGGCGTCACTGAATCTTTCCATCTTGGAAAGTTCATCTGCATCGAGAGTGGACTGCACCTTAGGGTCGACATTTTCAGCGCCGCATACACAGGCAACTGTTGGCTTTTCAATGCCAAGCTTCTTTACAACTTCGATGGCATTTTCCAGAATGTCCGCCTTCTTAGGAAGGTCAGGGAATGTATTCATACCGCCGTCTGTGAGGCAGAGAAGCTTGCCGTAGGATGGAGCTTCGTAGAACATTGTATGGCTGATTGTCTTGCCTGTGCGAAGACCTGTATCACGGTTGATGACAGCCTTCATGAATGTGCCTGTGGAAAGAAGACCCTTCATGAGAATATTTGCATTGCCAAGGCGAACCTGTTCGACAGTCTTGAATGCACATTCTTCATCGGAATCTGCCTGGATAATTGTGAAATCGGCAGGATTTTCGCCCATTTCTGTAAGGATAGCGCTGATTTTTGCCACATCGCCTGTGAGAAGAGCCTTTGCGATGCCCTCTTTCTGAGCATTTACCACCGCTTCAAGCACTTCCTTGTCGGCCGCCTGAGCAACAGCAACAGTCACGCTGTCCTTTGCTTTTGCCAGCTCGATAAGCTGAGAAAGCTGCTTTACCATTTTTATTGCCTCCTTGCAAGATATAATTCTATATTATCGAGAATGTTTATGTATCCGCCGTGTTTTTCGATGGCGGAAGCTATATTTTTATAGAGTTTTTCCTTCTTTTCCTTTTCCATCGCCTTATGGTCGGAATAGGTTTCAAGAAGGGAGAGATACTGCTGAGTGTCAAGCCTTCTTATGCCGCGGAAAATATGCTTTTCCACATCTGTAAAGTGATATTTTTCAAGATATTCCTTGCAGAAGCCGTACTTTTCCTGAGGAGCGCCCTCCCATTTTCTGTCCGAGCCGTATGCCTTCTGAATATCATCAAAAAGCTCCTCATTGTCGTATGCCCCGTAAGGTACATTCCAGAAAAGCGCCGCCGTGCCGCCCTTTTTCAGCAGGGAATAAAGCTTTGAAAAGCCGATATCCTTATCCACCCAATGGAATGCCGTCGCCGAAAATACAAGGTCGAAGCTTTCATTTTCGCTGTTGAAATCCTCGAAAGGCTTGTTATGGACATCTATCGGCATATTTTTATACTTTTCGCTGAGAAAGGCGCAGAATTCTTCACTTATTTCACAGCAGGTGACCTGATATCCGTGACTTAAAAACCACTCGGTTGCCTGTCCGCTGCCCGAGCCGATTTCAAGAGCCTTTTTGCCATCTGTTTTTGCATTTATAAACTCAAAAAGCTCTTTTGTGTATCTCGGACGGAAACGGTCATAATTTTCGGTGTCAGTACCGAAAATATTGCGCAATGTGGACATGATTTAATACTCCAGATGTACGCCTGTCTTTGTAGCCTTGATGGCATTCTTTGCCATAGCTTCCATTTCAAATTCGCCAGGAAGCACGATAAACTGAGCAAGATGACCTGCATAATGCTGAATACGTTCAACCAGCTTTTTGCTGTTTGCCATACCGCCTGTAAGGACGACAGCCTCTGTCTGACCTAAAAGCACACAGTGCATTGCGCCCATATCCTTGGCAAGCTGATATGCAAGAGCTTCAAAAATAAGAGCTGCCTCTTCGTTGCCGTCTTCAATCATCTTTTCGATTTCGATAAGGTCTGTTGTGCCGAGATAGGAATAAACGCCGCCGCGCTGACCGAGAAGGAACTTCACCTTATGGCTTTCGTGACGGTTTTCATAACAAAGCTTGATAACATCGTTGACAGGGAGGGAGCCGCATCTGTCGAGAGCGAATGCACCTTCATCCTTTACGTTGAATACGTCGACAACCTTGCCGTCCTTATGTGCGCAGACAGAAACGCCGCCGCCCAAGTGAGCCACGATCATCTTTGTTTCTTCGTAAGGCTTGCCCATCTTTTCTGCTGCCTTTTCGGCTGCAGCCTTATGGTTGAGAGCGTGGAAAAGGCTCTTTCTGTACATACCCTTATAGCCGGAAACGCGGGCAACTTCTTCCATTTCGTCGACAGAAACAGGGTTTGTGAAGTAGCAAGGGATGTTGCCGTTCATAAGGGAGAACTGCTTCGCCATTGGAATACCGAGATTGGAAGCGTGTTCGCCGTATTTAGCCGCTGTGATTTCTTCAAGAACCTTGTCGTTTATTTCAAATGTGCCCGAAGGAACAGCGCGTACAAGGCCGCCTCTGCCGATTACGCAATCGACCTCAAGAGGCCATGCGCCTGCATCTTCAAGAGCGAGCTGCATTTTCACCATTCTGTAAGGAAGCTGATCGATGATTTTTTCAAATTTTCCGATTTCCTCCATACCGTGGGGGATTTTGATGTTAAGAATATCTTTTTCTTCTTCGAATACCGAAATCTTTGTGGATGTGGCACCCGGATTTATAACGAGAACTTTCAATTCATTTTCCTCCATTCCTTTTTGTTTATTTTACCATTAAAGTTTATGTTATGTCAAACAATTATTGTGTATTATTGCAAAAATGTATATATGCATTATCTTCATATCGGATATTTATGTATTATGAATAAGATATAGACTGCTCTTTCTTCCAATGGGCTTATCACTTTACACCGTTTTTGCCCCTTTCCTTACAATTTTCCCCATCCTTTTTGTTTGACTTTACACCTCGGCTATGCTATAATTTTTATTATAATATATAAGGAGAAGTATGCCCTTTTTTAACAAAGGAGCGATGCCTCCGTTGCGGACGAGCAATGCTCGCCCCTACATTTTGTATGACAAATCCATGGGAAAGGATACCAATATAACATGACAGAAGAAATGCTTAAGAAAGTTGATGCTTTTATAGAAAATCATCCTAAGGGACACTTTTTGCAGAGCCGTGACTGGGCGCCTGTAAAGCCTGACTGGAAGCAGGAAATTATCGTTGCCACAGACCGTGAAGGCGAAATCAAGGGCGTTATGACTGTGCTCATCCGCAAATTGCCTGTTATCGGCAAGAGCGTTATGTATGCGGCCCGCGGTCCTGTATGTGATGTGCACGACAAGGATACAATCAAGGAGCTTTTGCAGAAGGCAAAGATTCTTGCTCAGCGCTACAACTGCTATGTTCTCAAGATCGATCCTGACGTTCTCGTTTCCGATACAGAATTTGAAAACATTCTCAAGGAATGTGGCTGTAAGGTTACAAGAAATACAGAAAACTATGGCGGACTTCAGCCTCGCTTTGTTTTCCGCCTCAACGTTGAAAACAAGACAGAAGAAGAGCTTCTCCAGTCCTTCCACAGTAAGACTCGCTACAACATCCGCCTTTCCGCAAGAAAGGGCGTTACTGTAAAAATCGGCACAACTCCTGAAGACGTCAAGACATTCCACGACCTTATCACAGTAACAGGTCAGCGCGATGGCTTTATCGTCCGCACAAAGGAATATTACCAGAGCGTAATGGACCATATGGGCGAAAATGCAAAACTCTTTATGGCAATGCACGAGGACAAGTGCATCGCGGCTACTATCGCTATCTGCTATGGCGACAAGTGCTGGTATCTCTACGGCGCATCTGCAAACGAGCACAGAAATCTTATGCCTAACTATCAGCTTCAGTGGAGCATGATCAAGTGGGCGCTCGAAAGAAAGTGCCGTATCTATGACTTCCGTGGCGTGCCTGGCAACCTTTCCGAAGACAACCCAATGATTGGTCTTTATAAGTTCAAGGTCGGCTTTATGGGCGACTATACAGAGTTTATCGGTATGGTTGAAGATATCTATGACAAGCCAACATATTTCCTTGCTGAAAAGGCAATGGTAACATTCAAGAATGTACGTCACAACCTCTTTGTCAAGCTGAAAGGGGACAAAAGATAAATGAAAATGCTTTCTTCATTCGCAAATGCCTTAAAGGAGCACGGCTTCCTCTTAAATGAGCTTAAGTGCGATGTTCCTGTGGAATTTGTATCCTATACATCGAGAAATATCAAGGCAAACACACTCTTTATCTGTAAGGGCGCAGGCTTCAAGGAAGAATATCTCATAAACGCCATCAAGGACGGCGTGACCTGCTATGTTTCGGAAAAGCAGTACAATGTGGACATTCCATGTCTGCTTGTAAACGATGTAATTTCCGCAATGAGCCTTGTTGCCGCCCATTGGTATGATTATCCGCAGAATGAACTTACAATCGTCACAATGACAGGCACAAAGGGCAAATCCACAACATCCTATTATCTCAAGTATATGCTGGACAGCTGGATGGCAGACTTAAACGAACAGCCTGCGGCAATCATCTCAACTATCGATACAGATGACGGCGTGGAAAAGTTTGAATCCCATATGACAACTCCTGAAGGGCTCGACCTTTTCCGCCATCTCCGCAACGCTGTAAACTCGGGCAGAAAATACTGCATCATCGAAAGCTCATCTCAGGCTTTCAAGTATGGCAGACTTTATGGTCTCAAGTTTGCCGCTTCCGCCTTCCTCAACATTTCCGAAGACCACATCAGCCCTATCGAGCACGCTGATTTAGAGGATTATTTCACATCCAAGCTGAAGATTTTCTCCCAGAGTGATTACTGTGCGTATAATATGGATGCAGATATGGCAGAGCGTATTGAAGAAACAGCTAAAAACAGCGGCAACGAATACTCCAGCTTCGGTTTTACAGAAAAGGCAGACCTTTATGGCTATGACCTTGAAAACACAGGTCTTACACTTCGCTTCAAGGCAAAGTGTAAAGACTTTGACGAGCAGTTCGAGCTGGCTATGCCTGGCAAGTTCAATGTTGAAAATGCCCTCGCCGCCATCGCAATCTGCAAGAAGATTGGTATGCCTGTAAAGAATATGCAGGACGGTCTTTCGAGAGCGAAGGCTTCGGGACGTATGGAAGTATTTTCTTCAGAAGACGGCAAGAAAATCGTCATCGTAGACTATGCCCACAATCTGCTTTCCATGACAAAGCTTTATGAAGCTGTAAAGGAAGAATACAAGGGCAGAGAAATAACAACAGTTTTCGGCTGCCCGGGCGGCAAGGCTGTCACACGTCGCCGTGACCTTGGTATGGTGGCTGGTATTCATTCGGATGTTATCTATCTTACAGAAGAAGACCCTAATATGGAGCCTGTACGCAAGATTTCGGAAGATATCGCACAGTATGCCGAACGCAACTGCGACAGGGTATACTTCGTTGACGACAGAAACGAAGCTGTAAGACGAGCTATCTTTGAAAGCTCAGACAATGCTATTATTCTTTTAACAGCTAAGGGCAGAGAAACAAGACAGAAGCGTATGGGCGAATATGTGGATTGCGTCAGTGACGTAGACCTTACAGAAGCATTCCTCGCCCTTTACGATAAGATAAACAAGAAGGATAAAGTTAAGGTATAGTGCAATCCCCGTGAATCAAAGGGGGCTTGAAGTTTTTCTTGCAGGGAATGGCGGCCCTGACATTCCGCCTATAAAATGTGACGAAGTCACACCTTAATTATTCATTTTTCACTATTCGTTATTCACTCATTTATGGTATCACAGCCTTATGGCTTTGATATAATTTTGAAAATTTAATAGAAGGGAGGAGACTCCGGCAATCCGGCTTTATTTTCTCGCGTATTGCATTATCAGGCTTTCATTCTTCGGGGCTGATAGCGAAGCATGGATAAATGGCTTTATAATGCATGACCTTTGGAAATTGATTTATGGAAATGGAAGTACAATGGTCAACAACCGGCTCTCAATGAAAAAAGAGCCACGAGAGAAAGGAATGCATTATGTTAAAAGGAAAAACTGCTGTTATCACAGGTTCTACCCGCGGCATCGGATTGTCTATTGCTATTAAATTTCTCGAAAACGGCGCAAATGTCGTGATTTGCGGATCAAAGCAGGAAAGCGTTGACAAGGCTTTAAGCAAGCTTACAGAAAACTTCCCTGCTGAAAAGCTTATGGGTATATGCCCGAACCTTTCCGATTACAATTCTGTCGAAAATGCCTTCAATGAAGTGAAAAACCACTTCGGCACTATCGATATTCTTGTAAACAACGCAGGTATGGCATCCCATTCAAGCATTTTCACGATGGATGTCGGTGAGTTCACCAAAATCATCGACCTCAACGTCAATGCCGTCTTTTACTGCTCCAAGGCAGCGGCCATTATTATGCGCGAACAGAAAAGCGGCGTAATCCTCAACACCAGCTCTATGGTGTCTCTCCACGGTCAGCCTGCCGGCTGCGGCTATCCTGCATCAAAATTTGCAGTGAACGGCCTGACCAAGTCTCTGGCACGTGAGCTTGCACCTCACGGTATCAGAGTAAATGCTGTCGCTCCGGGCGTTACAAACACAGATATGTTTGCAAATCTCCCTGAAGATATGAAGGAGCGCACAGTCAAGACCATTCCGCTCGGCAGAGCAGGTGAGGCAGAAGATATTGCCGAAGCCTTCCTCTTCCTGGCATCTGAAAAGGCAAGCTACATTTCGGGAGCTATCCTTTCAGTCGACGGTCTCGCAAGGTCCTGATATGCAAGGGACCAGGGGCAGGGGGAGCTTTTGCTCCCTCTGCCATACATTTTGAAAGGAGTATCGGCTATGTATAACAAGATAAACGATATTTTTAAGCTGTGGCAAAGAGAAAACGCTCCGGGCGGTCAGGTGCTTGTCCGTCACAAAGGCGAAGTTATCTTTGATAAGTGCTACGGCAAGGCTGTTCTTGAGCACGATATAGATATTACAGACAAGACTGTTTTCCACGTGGCATCGGTTTCCAAGCAGGTTACTATAATGTCCCTCCTCATCCTCTGGAATGAGGGTAAGGTGGATTTAGATGCCGATATCCGCACATATCTGCCTGAATATATCGCTTTTGATACTCCTGTTACAGTACGTCAGTGTATGAATAATGTCAGCGGCATCCGCGACCAGTGGGAACTGCTCATCTGCCGCGGCACTCGCATCGACGATATCATCACACAGAAAGACCTTCTCAAGGTCATTTCCACACAGAAAGAGCTGAACTTTGCTCCTCAGAGTCAGTATCTTTACTCCAATTCCAATTTCACTCTCTGCGCTGAAATAGTGCGTAAAATCTCCGGCAAACCTCTCCACGAGTTTGCAAAGGAGCGTATTTTTGATGTGCTTAGTATGGAAAATACCTGCATAAAAATGGGCTACAAGGACATCGTTAAAAACAGAGCCCAGAGCTATCTCGACAACGGCTGCGGCAGCTATGTAAATCAGCCGCTTAACTTTGGTGTGGCAGGCGCTACATCTCTCAATACAAACGTCCACGATTTTATAAAGCTGATGGACGAATACAAAAATCCAAAGCACTTTGACAAGGCGATTTTTGATGTTATGTTCACTCCTGCCGTGCTGACAAGCGGCGAAACCTCCATTTACGGCGGCGGTATGATGATTCAGGAGCACAAGGGACATAAAATCTATACCCACGGCGGTGTTGATGCAGGTTACAGAGCCGATATGGCTATCTATCCTGACGACGACCTTGACATCGTGATTTTTGCCAACACACAGAATACAATTCCGGGCGTGGCAAGTAAAAAGATTGCTGATATCGTTTTAGGCTTGGTTGAAGACGATGAGTTCATTTGTTCACAGCCTGTGGATAATATAGAGGGCGCATACATCGGCATAAACGAGCCTCATCCATTCCATATGGTGCATAACGGCCGTCTTAACGGAAATCCGCTTATTCACATAAAGGATTCCCTTTACGCTCTCGGCGAAACTGTGGACAGAATTGATTTGGGCGAAAAGCCTAAGTTTAAGATAGGGGCAGGTATGGGCGAATTACGCAGAATATCTCTTGCCCCTGTGAATGAAAATATCCTCGGCAGATATTATTCCGAAGAGCTGGATATTTTCTATTACATCACAGAAAAGGATGGCAAAATGTTCCTTTCCCATTATAAAGAAGGGGATTTGCCGCTTTATGACTTTGCCAAAAACACATATACTACACCGATGTGCCGAGTGAAAATCACAGAAGACGGCTTCGCTCTTTCAGGCGGCAGAGCATATAATATTAAGTTTGTAAAGGCATAGCATTTCCCCTGTATAATTTTGAATCCCAACTCCCAAGGAGATAATATATATGAAAAAATTCAAGGTTGCCCTTTTTGGCAACGACATCAACACATACAGTGTTGCCCGCGCATTCTATGAATACGCAGGCATTATTTCCGATGTTTTCTGCAAGACAACTTACGGTCCTTGCGGAAACTCCAAAATCTGCAATCTCACAACAGACCCTGAGATTGACCTTCCTCACGTTTTCCTGCCAAAGGCTCTCGAATATGCAAAGAAGCACTCCAATATGCCTGTGCTTTTTGTCGGCTGCGGCGACAATTATGTTGAGCAGATTATCACACACCGTGATGAATACCCTGAAAACGTAATTGTGCCATATATTCCGAAGGAGCTTATGGATAAGCTTATCAGAAAGCGCGATTTTTATGAAATGGCTGAAAAATACGGCCTGCCATACCCTGATACTTTCATCTACACTCAGGATATGGGCGAAATCACAGAATTGCCTTTCGATTTCCCTGTAATTCTCAAGCCAAGTGACGGCGTTGACTACTGGCACAATCCATTCGACACACAGAAGAAGGTTTACAAGCTTGATACTCTTAAAGAAGTCAACTCTGTAATAAAGGAAATCTATGCGGCGGGCTACAGTGACGCTCTTATCATTCAGGATATGATTCCGGGCGACGACAGCTATATGCGTGTTATGACTACATTCTCCGGCAAGGACGGACGCACTATCTTCACAGCTATGGGCCATCCGCTGCTTGAAGAGCATACACCACACGGTCTTGGCAATACATCCATCATTATGTCCTGCAAG
This sequence comes from Oscillospiraceae bacterium, assembly GCA_045638565.1. Lineage (GTDB taxonomy): Bacteria > Bacillota > Clostridia > Oscillospirales > Butyricicoccaceae > SIG471. Next base: position 15,910 of record JAZUBN010000032.1, read on the forward strand.
GACGAAGAGCTTTCCCAGAAAATCAGAAACTTCCTTGAAGCTATCGATTATGTGGGCTTTGCTCAGTTTGACATGAAGTACGACAGCCGTGACGGTCAGATAAAGATTTTTGAAGCCAACTGCAGACAGGGCAGAAATAACTACTATGTCACAGGCGGCGGCCTTAATATCGCAAAATACCTTTGCGACGAGTTTATCCACGGTGTAAAGAATGAATATGTGACAGCCGACCACGATTCTCTGTGGACTGTGCTTCCAATGGGCGTTGCTTACACATATGTAAAGGATAAGTTCTATATTCCTATTCTCAAAAGGCTTGTAAAGGAAGGCAAGATGAAGAACCCTCTCTTTATGAAGGGCGATATGTCTCCTAAACGTATGAAATACCTCCTCCGCTCACATTACAGCCATTATGTGAAATATTATAAATATTACAGATAAAGGGCAAAGGCAAATGAGAAAAATAAATCAGTTCAAGGCGGGCGCAATGCTCTCCTATATCTCGCTTATTTTAAGCACCACCATCTCCCTTGTGTATACACCGTTTATGGTACGTACACTGGGCGACGGGGAATACGGCGTATTTTCGCTGGTTAACTCGACAATTTCATATTTAACCATCCTCGGTTTCGGTTTTGAAGCGGCTATCGTCCGCTATACCACAAAATACCGCGTGGAAGGGGAGAAGGAAAAGGAACAGCGCCTTCACGGTATGTTCTTCCTCCTTTATTCCATCATCGGTCTTATAGCCCTTGTAATAGGCTTCATACTTTCAGCCAATGTGCCTGTCATCTTCGGCTCCAAGCTTTCGCCAAGCGAAATCGGCATCACAACAAAGCTGATGTATCTTGCCTCCATCAATGTGGCTGTAACATTCCCGTTCTCCATCTTTGCATCCATCGTCACATCTTATGAACGCTTTTTGTTCTCCAAGGCGATGCTGGCATTCCGAAGCATTCTCAATCCGCTTATGATGACAGCGGTGCTTATGCTTGGCGCGCGCTCCATCGGTATGATTCTCGTTGCCACATTCATCAATATTTTCTTCGGCATGGCAAATGTAATCTACTGCTTCAGAAATCTCAAAACCAAGTTTAAGTTCGGCGCATTTGACAAGCCGCTTCTCAAGGAAATCGTCACATTCTCCTTCTTTATCTTCCTCGGCATGATCGTCGACAGACTTTACTGGAACACAGGTAATGTTCTCCTCGGTATGCTTGAAGGCGCGGCAGTTATCACATACTTTAACCTTGGCGTACTCTTAAACAACTATTATCAGCAGCTTTCCGCCGCTATCTCCAACCTCTTCCTTCCTCGTGTTACTGCGATATGCTCACGTGAACACACAATGAAGGAACTGAGTGACCTTATGATAAGAGTGGGACGAATGCAGTTCTTCATTCTCGCCCTTGCTCTTACAGGCTTCGGCATTCTGGGCAAGATGTTTGTTCAGGAAATCTGGCTCGGTCAGGGCTATGAAATCGTATACTATATCGCAATGCTGCTCTTTATCCCGATGACTGTGCCGCTTATTCAGAATATCGGCATTTCCATCCTGCAGGCTAAAAACAAGCACGCATTCCGCGCAATCTGCTATCTCATCATTTCGGTAGTCAATGTATTTATGTCCATCATCTTCATAAAGCTGTACGGCGCTATCGGTCCTGCAATTTCCATCGCAATTTCCTATACTCTCGGTCAGATCATCATAATGAACATATACTATTATAAGGAAATGAAGCTTGATATCCCTCGTTTCTGGAAGGAAATCGCAAAAATGCTTCCTGCCATCCTTGTGCCGACGGCTCTGATGTTTGTGTTCATGCACTTCGTGCCGCTTACAGGCAAGATCGGCTTCCTTATTTACGGCTGCGTATATGTTGCCCTCTACGGCATCTGTATGCTGACCTTCGGCCTCAACAAAGGCGAAAAGGAATTTTTGTTCAAGAGATTTTTGGGATAGCCCATCACTCTGCCTCCCTATGTAATTCATTGGCTCTGCCAAAAGGAGAAAATAATGTTAAATACAATACTGCTTGTAATAATTCTTGCACAGTTTACTCTGTGTTATTACTATTACCTTTCATTTTCCCTGCATATGCTTCAGCTTTCCTCTTACCACAACCCAACACATCTGCTGTATGAGGAAAACAACAAGCGTTATATCTATGCGCCATATAAGATATTCCTGCTCATCCCATGTATTCTTGCCGCATTTTTCGGCATGAAGCTTGTCCCATCCATCATTTCCATTCTCATTCTTACATGGTTCTGCTATATTGCAAAGCCGCTTCCTGCAAAGAAGCCTTTCGTCGTCACATGGCGAATCAAGCGCCTTTACATCACAGGTTTCGTGCTTTACTTCCTCGTGATGGCGCTCCTTTTCGTATGTATGAACTGCAACAGAAGCTTTACATTCGTGCTTCTTGCTGCATTCAGCCTTTTCATCTATCCTGTGACACGTCTTCTCAACTGGCTCAATGCGCCAATCGAAAAGGCTAACAACAACCGTTATCTCCGTGATGCTCAGCGCATCCTCAAGGCAAAGTCCCGTATGGAAGTGGTCGGTATCACAGGCTCTTTCGGCAAGACAAGCACAAAGTATTTCCTTCAGTCGATTCTGGCTTCCCATTATGAAAGCCTTATGACTCCTGCCAGCTTCAACACTCCAATGGGTGTTGTCCGCACAATCCGTGAACACTTAAAGCCAACTCACACCCACTTCGTCGTTGAAATGGGCGCTCGTCACAAGGGCGAAATCGAAGAGCTTTGCGACATCGTCCATCCTGATTTCGGCATCGTGACATCCATCGGCGAACAGCATCTTGAAACATTCTTCAATGTTGAAACTATCATCAAGACAAAGCTTGAGCTTTACGATGCTGTCCACGCTAAAAACGGCACAACATTCTTCAATATCGATTCCGACCTTATCCGCGAAAATCTGCCGACAGAGGGCAACATCGTTACATACGGTATCGAGCATAAGGCCGATTATATGGCTTACGATTTGTCGGTTTCCGAGCTGGGCATTTCCTTCTCTGTCCGCACTCCACAGGGTGAAGAACACCGCTTCACAACAAAGCTTCTCGGCAAGCACAACGTTGTAAACATCCTCGGCGCTATCGCCGTTTCCCATACTCTCGGCATTCCGCTTAATGAAATGACAGTTGCTGTTGCAACTCTCACTCCTGTGCCTCACCGTCTTGAGCTCAAACCATCGGGCGAAAATGTCATCATCGACGATGCTTACAACTCCAACCCAACAGGCGCAAAGGCGGCGCTCGACGCTCTCGACCTTTGCAATGGTATGAAAATCGTTGTCACACCGGGTATGGTCGAGCTTGGCGAAAGGGAATACGAGCTTAACAAGATTTTTGGCACACAGATTGCCGAAATGGCTGACTATGTATGCCTTGTGGGCAAGAAGGACCATATTTATGAGGGTCTTATGGAAAAGGGCTATCCACAGGATAAGATTTTCCGCACACTCGATGTAAGAGAAGCGATAAATCATGCTCTCGCTCTTGAAAATACATCTACAGGTAAGAAATATATCCTCCTGGAAAACGACCTCCCTGATAATTATTAAATTATAATATAGCCTTCCCCTTGAGGGTAGTGAAACGGCGTCCGCGGTGTTGAATTACAGCCCGGTGGGCTGTAAGACCCGCGGCGTGACCGAGCCGCAGCGAGACAGGGGAACCGCGTCAACGGTGGATGAGCTGTATCTATTAAATCCGCCGCTCAACAATTTTCAACTCCACTCAATAGGAGAAACACTATGTACACAAAACTCCATGAACTTCTTTCAGCGCCATTTCATTCCATTCTGCTGAGCCAGACTGTCAAGGGCGCGGAAGTTGACTACACAAAAGTGATGGTAAAGCCGTTTCTGAGCAAAAACGAAACGCTCTATCAGCTCACATACACCAAGGGCAAGCAGGTCACCCACGAAAATATGGGCTTTGACGATATGCTTAATAAAGTCGGCGAGCTTTTGGAAAATGTCTTCGTCCAGTGTCAGATTTATTCTGCCGAGCACGATTATCACATCACTCATTTCAAAAATTACAAGCTGCGCACTCAGCCTGCCACAAAGAAGATTGAAACCGCTTCCCACAACCGCAAGAAGCAGTATGTCATCACAGAGGACGAGGGGGCGGACTTCCTCATCGAGCTTGGTGTCATCAACAAGGATGGCACGATTTCCAAGGCGAAATATGATAAATTCCGCCAGATTAACCGCTATCTTGAGTTTATTGCCGACCTTAAGGACGAGTTTCCAAAGGACAGACCTGTCCGCATCGTCGATTTCGGCTGCGGCAAGAGCTATCTCACATTCGCACTCTATTATTACATCACACAGAAGCTTGGGCTTTCGGCAATCGTCCACGGTCTTGACTTGAAGAAGGATGTTGTTGAGCATTGTGAAGCTCTGGCTCGTCGCCTTGGCTACGATGGTCTTACATTCGCCTGCGGCGACATCAAAGAATATTCCTCCGATCTTGCGCCTGATATGGTCATTTCGCTCCACGCCTGCGATACAGCCACAGATGAAAGCTTTTTCAAGGGCATCGGCTGGGGCAGTAAGATAATTCTCGCTGTGCCTTGCTGTCAGCACGAGCTGAATCCTCAGCTTAAGGGGGATGCAAACAAGGCTATGCTTCGTTACGGTATCGTCCGTGAGCGCCTTGCAACGCTGATTACAGATACATCCCGCGCGCTTCTGCTTGAGGCTGTCGGCTATAAGACCGATATGGCTGAGTTTATCGATATGGAGCATACGCCAAAGAATGTGCTTATAAGATGTATCAAAAAGGGCAAGGGCAATAAGGACGCCCTTAATGAATATCTCGCCCTCAAGGAGCAGTACGGAGGTTTCAGCCAGACTCTTGAAAACAGACTTAAAGATAATGGATATATAAAATAATAAAAATCCTCCACAGGTTGTGGAGGATTTTTTTAATTTTTCAGCTTTTTTCTATATTCGCTTTCGAGCTGCATTTCGGAAAATGTCATCATATCGTTCATAATATCTGCCGCCTGCGCGACGATACCCATTGCCACAGGGCAGCCCGAGCCTTCGCCGAGACGCATTTCAAGCTTGAGCATAGGCTTAAGCCCGATTTCCGCCATTGCCAGCTTATAGGCAGGCTCTTCTGATTCGTGGGACGGAATGAGATAATGGCGCACGAGAGGATTTATCCTATAGGCAAGCAGTGCCGCCGCTATAGCGATAACGCCATCGATGACGACAGGTAATTTATGGTAGGCACAGCCCAAATATAGTCCGCACAGGGCGGCAATGTCAAGACCGCCAACCGCGCACAGAATATCCATCGGCGCATCAGGGGAGAGGACATACTTTTCCAGAGCATTCACGATGACATTCTTCTTAAGTGCAAAGGCTTCGTCAGTCAGTCCGCCGCCTCTGCCGACAGCCTTTTCGGCATCGCGTGTGCCGACAAGTGCCATAATGACAGCCGCCGCAGTTGTAGTATTCGCCATGCCGACCTCTCCGCCGCCCACGATATGATAGCCATTATCCTTGGCGTAAGTGGCATATTCAAAGCCGACACTCATTGCCTTTTTCGCCTCATCGAGGCTCATTGCAGGCTGAATTGCGAAGTTTTTCGTGCCGTCAGGCATGATTTTCCTGTTGATAACGTCAGCATCAGGGGAAATCTGCCCATCAATGCCCACATCGACGAGGACAAGGCGAACATTATTGCTTTTGCACAGAATATTGATTCCGCAGCCGTAGCCCTTGCCATAGCACTCCATCAGCATACGGGTGAAATGCTTAGGGCTGGCTGTGACGCCCTCATCGAAAATGCCGTTGTCAGCGCCGAAAACGAAGTGGATGCGCTTGCTCACATCATTTTTCACCTTGCCTGTGATTCCGGCAAGCTGAATGCTGATTTCCTCAAGCACTCCGAGAGCGCCTGGCGGCTTCAGCAGCTCATTCTGCCGCTTTTTTGCCGCAATTATTGCATTTTCATTGAGAGGCGCGATATTTTTCGCCAGTTCCAATACGTTGTATTTCATTATTTGAGAGTTTCGACGATTTCAAACTTGCGTGTTTCTGTATCAAACTCGACGACATAACCGCCGCCGTTTGTAGTCTGATAATCGAAAAATACTGTCATTTCATCTGTGAAATTGTTCATAAGAGCCATAATTACGCCGCCGTGGCTGACGATAGCAGGCTTTTTTGCGCCCTTTTCTTCGATAATACGTACAATTTCATCAAAACCACGGAGACAGCGAGCGTGGAAGACTTCCTTGCATTCGCCGTTTGGAATGAAGCCGTCGTTCACATCGAGGAAGCGCTGATATTCAGGTGTGTCCTTGAGCTGCTCATAGCACTTGCCTGTGAAATCGCCCATATCGCACTCGTGGATGTCAGGGATGATAATCTGCTCCATATCAGGATAGATGATGCGGGCAGTCTGATGTGTGCGCTGAAGGTCGCTGACGAAAAGCAGGTCGCACTCAGGATACTGGCCAAGCTTTGCCTTGATGCCTTCGATGCCGCGCTCGATGAGAGGCACATCGGTTGTGCCTGTGTATGTCTTTGTGATGTTGCCTTCGGTCATGCCGTGGCGGATGATTGTAATAGTATGTTTCATTTTATTCTCCTTTGATGACAGTGCCGATTCCCGCTGTGACGCGAATCACAGTATCGGAAATTGCGGCAAGGTCGCACAAAAATCTGCCGAGAGCCTCTCTGTAGACGCGGTCGGACTTATCGAGCGGAATTATACCGCAGCCCACCTCGTCACAGATGATGATTTTGCCTCTGCATTTTTCCACAAGACCGTCATCATTCATATTATTTTTGAAATATTCCTGAAAATTATTTACAATACTTTTGTCAAATCCCTCGGACACATCGTCCATCGAAAGGGAAGTATAGTCGAGAGCCACCTTCAGCTTATTCTGAAAAGCGCCGCCGATTATGAGAACAGTCTTTTCCATATCGTTCTCCTTACATTATATAATAAGGCTGAAAACCACAAGTACGCCTGTGAAAATCAGCTCAGCCATGCAGATGAAAAAGCCGATAAGGTCGCCTGTGATGCCGCCGAAGATGCGCTTTGTCTGGCGCTTGAAAATTATTGTAAGCACAGCCGTTATCACTGAAATTACAGCAAACAGCTCTATATTTATCATATAAATTAAAGCAAAGACGGCAAAAAACTCGATAAAGAGCGCCATTCTGCTCCATTTTTTGTCGGCACCGTCGGAAAACATATAGGCAAGTCCACTTTTTCTTGCGGGAATCAGGCTGACTACAAAGAGCGCACCTATCACTTTCCTCAGACACCAGAGAAGCGGAATTCCAACAGGGAGGACAGGATTTTCTCCGTACTGCGCCCATAAACCTGCCATCAGAATAAAATATGATGCGGTATAAATAACGGCAAATGCACCTGCGTTTGGATCTTTGAGAATCTTCAATTTGGTTTCCATGTCTTTGTGAGACGAAATGGCATCGACAGTATCGGCAAAGCCGTCAAGATGGAGTCCGCCCGTAACCAGGACAGGGATAAGGG
>JAZUBN010000033.1:0-8950 GCA_045638565.1 Oscillospiraceae bacterium
TAAATAATTCTTAATTGAGGAAGTCCTTGAGTTTCTTGGATCTGCTAGGGTGACGGAGCTTACGGAGAGCCTTTGCTTCGATCTGGCGGATACGTTCTCTTGTGACGTTGAATTCCTTACCAACTTCTTCAAGAGTTCTTGTTCTGCCGTCTTCGATACCGAAGCGGAGACGGAGCACCTTTTCTTCCCTTGGTGTGAGTGTGCTGAGCACTTCAACGAGCTGTTCCTTGAGGAGAGAGAAGGATGCAACTTCACTTGGTTCCGGAGCATCGTTATCAGGGATAAAGTCGCCAAGATGGCTGTCTTCTTCTTCGCCGATAGGTGTTTCGAGGGAAACAGGTTCCTGAGCGATCTTGAGGATTTCACGAACCTTGTTTACAGGCATATTCATTTCTTCAGCGATTTCTTCAGGGGATGGGTCGTGGCCGAGTTCCTGAAGGAGCTGACGGGAAACGCGGATTACCTTATTGATTGTTTCAACCATGTGAACAGGGATACGGATTGTTCTCGCCTGGTCAGCGATAGCTCTTGTGATAGCCTGTCTGATCCACCATGTAGCATATGTGGAGAACTTGAAGCCCTTTGTATAGTCGAACTTTTCAACAGCCTTGATAAGACCAAGGTTACCTTCCTGAATAAGGTCAAGGAAAAGCATACCACGGCCTACATAACGCTTTGCAATACTTACAACAAGACGGAGGTTTGCTTCGGAAAGACGCTTCTTAGCCTTTTCATCGCCGTCAAGAATACGTTCTGCAAGCTTGATTTCTTCGTCCATGGAGAGAAGATCAACCTTACCGATTTCCTTAAGATACATTCTGACAGGATCATCGAGAGGAAGGCCGTCAACGAGGATATCTGTATCGAGGATAGCTTCTTCTTCGTCCTCAATCTTCATAAGTTCTTCTGCGTCAACTTCTTCAACAGATACGATGTCTTCATAGAAATCTGTATCTTCAAGAGAAACTTCAATATTCATCTTTTCGAGATTATCAAAAAGTTCATCCTGCTGGTCGCCGTTGAGACCGAGTTCATCGATCACAACATTTACATCCTTCATTGTAATCTTATTGATCTGCTTTGCAGCTTCAATAAGACGATGCGCCATGAAGTTCTTCGCATCTTTTTTGCTTACTTTTTTTGTTGTTTCAGCCATTATTTTCCCCACTCTTTCTTTTTTCTTATCAGTTCAAGCATAGGATCCTGTTCTTCGCTGTTGCGCTTGATATATTCTGTTCTTATCGTGTCGATACAATCGTCAAGAGCAAGTTCAAGCCCGTTTGCAGGATACCTGTATGTAGTGCACAGCGACGTGATGTGGGCACTTTCCACAGGCTCGAGGAAATTGACTATTCCATGGAGGCTGATGCTCTCGTTTTCATTGTATTTTTCCACGATGGTTTCATATATTTTACCCAAAAACTCCGACGAAAACATCTCGCTTGTGAGTTTTTCCATAGTTTTTGGAATAAATTCGTCATTTTTCAGTATGATGGCCAGCACGCCTTCTTCACATTTTGCCGAGCGTACATTTTCATACTTCAGCTCTCTGCTCTTCGGCTGAGAGTTTTTTACAGGGCTTGCAGCTTCCTTTTCATAGGCTTTTCTGTCCCGCCTGCCCTTGCTGTTTCGTGTTTTTTCGATTTCCTTAATGACTGCGGCAGGAGAAACACCTGTATCGGCTGCGATATTACGGGCGTAAATCTCACGCTCGACATCGCTGTAAATGCCTGCCACATAATTTATAGCTTCCTTCATATAGGCGATTTTTTCTTCGTCTATATCAAGATTGTGCTTGTTTTTTATCACCGAAAGACGGTATTCATTGCCGACCTGAGGCTTTTCCAGCAGCTTTTCAAAGCCGACTGCACCGTTTTTCTTAATGAATTCGTCAGGGTCTTTTGCTCCCGGTACTTTGAGGACGCGGACATTGATGGCATTTTTCTGCAGAATCTCCATAGCTCGCGCCGTGGCCTTCTGCCCTGCTTCGTCCGAGTCATAGCATATCACCACTTCGTCCTTGAAACGGGCGATAAGGCGCGCCTGCTCGGGAGTGAATGCTGTGCCGAGAGAGGCGATGGCATTATCAAAGCCGGCCTGATGGAGGGCGATGACATCCATATAGCCTTCGGCAAGGATGAAATTTTTGCGTTTGGTCTTTTTCGCGATATTTATTGCGAACAGATTGCGGCTTTTATTATATACAAGAGTATCTGTTGAGTTTATGTATTTCGGCAGGCTGTCATCGAGGACTCGTCCGCCGAATGCGATGACATTCCCTCTTACATCGATAATCGGGAACATTACGCGGTTGCGGAAGCGGTCATAGACACCGCCGCTTTTATTTTTGGAAACAAGGCCTGCATCGCTGAGTTCGCTTTTTGTAAAGCCTTTGCGGAGCATTGCGCCTGTGAGAGCGTCCCACGATTCGGGCGCAAAGCCGAGGCCGAAATTGGTTATTGTTTTATTGGAAAGTCCACGGTTTTTGAAATATTCCATGGCGCCGAGACCTGTTTCGCTGTTGAGTGTGGCGTGGAAAAAGCGCGCTGCCTCTTTATTGAGAGCAAGCATTCGCTCTCTGCGGTGTCTTGCTTCATTGTCGGTATCATCTTCAGGCATTTCAAGACCGTACATATCGGCTAAGAATTTGACGGCTTCCTGAAAATTGAGGCTTTCAATCTTCATTATGAAGCTTATAACTCCTCCGCCCTCCGAGCAGCCGAAACAATGAAATATCTGTTTGTCGGGCGAGACCGAGAAAGAAGGGGTCTTTTCACCGTGAAACGGGCACAAACCGAAATAATTGGCGCCGCTTTTACGAAGCTTGACATATCGTGAAACCACGTCGACAATATCGGCTCTGTCGATTATTGTCTGGACAAAACTTTCAGGTATTGCCATAAAGATCCTCCTTTCTTTGGGTGTAGAGTGACTAAAGTCACGCTTATTAAGAACAATCCCTCCACCATCGTTCCGATGTTCCCCCTCCCTTTACACAAGGGAGGCAACAGGCTTTTTATTATACTTTGCTCCAGCCTTTTGGAACGAAGATTTCTTCGTATCGTGCGACAGCGTATCTGTCTGTCATACCGGCAATATAGTCGGCAACTGCGTTATGGAGTGTATCATTTTCAAGCTGTTTTATATAATCTTCCGGCAGGCGGTCTTTATTCTTTACAAAATAATGGAAGAGAGCCTGGATTATGCCTACGCCCTTGCCTTCCTCACCTTTTGCCAGAGGGTTTCTGTATACGTTTTCAAACAGGAATTCGCGCAGCTCCATCATAGCATTTTCGATATGCTCGTCCATACCTATGACAGGCTTCCCGAAACTATATTGTATAACAGACCCGACTAAAGTGTCAATTCTTTTGTTGTGTTTATCTCCCAGAATCTCCGAAAGATGCTTTGGAATGTCATCATTTGTCAGGATTCCTGCGCGTATCGCATCATCGATATCGTGATTTATGTAGGCTATGCGGTCAGCATATTTGACGATTCTGCCGCACAGGGTTTCGGCTTCAAGGTCTCCCGAATGACAGACTATGCCATCGCGGACTTCATATGTGAGATTGAGACCTTTGCCGTCATTTTCCAGCTTTTCCACTACACGGAGGCTTTGTCCGTTATGTGTAAAGCCATTTTCCTTTACTTCGTTAAGGGCTCTTTCGCCTGCGTGACCGAATGGTGTATGACCTAAATCATGACCCAGAGCTATTGCTTCTGTAAGGTCCTCATTGAGCATGAGCGCTCTTGCTATTGTACGGGAAATCTGCGATACTTCGAGAGTGTGTGTCAGGCGTGTTCTGTAATGATCGCCTTCAGGAGAAAGAAAGACCTGTGTCTTATGCTTTAAGCGGCGGAATGTCTTGCAGTGGACGATTCTGTCCCTGTCACGCATAAACTCTGTGCGGTTAGGACAAGGCTCACTGTAACGCTCTCTGCCCTTTGTATTTGCCGAAAGCACAGCATACGGGGCGAGAATAAGCTTTTCGTTATTTTCTATTCTTTCGCGGATGGTCATATTATCGCCTCCCGATGAAAATAAATGAGGATAAAAATAAAACCACATATCCCCTGTATTTATATAATACGCAGGAAATGTGGTTTTTTCTTTTTTTATTTGCAAAATTATTGAATTTTTTTTGGAATAAGTTTTTCACACTCGATTTCCGGAACGACATTTGCGCTTGTAAGCTCTGTGATGTGCTTTTTGAAGGCTTCGAACTTTTCAACAGGCATCTGCAACTTGAGAGCAACGTCTGCGCCGTATTCCACATCGGCTTCAACAATGTCATAATGGACAAATGTATTTCGCACAGGATCGAGGAAGTTATACGGCATACGGGCATTGACGATATAGAATGGTGTGAGCACGCTGACACCGCTGTTTTCAAGGCCGAGTGCCGCTGCCTTGCCATAAGCACGGACAAGACCGCCTGCGCCAAGAAGTGTGCCGCCGAAATAGCGTGTTACCACGACTAAACAGCAGTAGACTTGCTGTTTTTTCAGCACTTCAAGGATAGGCATACCTGCTGTGCCCTGCGGCTCTCCGTCATCAGAGAATCGCATTACATTATCGGAATCGAGCACATAAGCATAGCAGTTATGTGTGGCATCCCAATATTTTTTGCGCAGTTCAGCCAGCTTTTCATTGGCTTCTTCGGCTGTTTCCATATAGAAAACATGGGATATGAATCTGGATTTTTTCTCTATATACTCGGCTTCGCCATTACCAGAGGGAATCTTCTGAAACTGTTTCATCCTTATCCTCCGAATATTTTTTGTATCTGCCCCAGAGTTTTGCATCGACTACAGCCACAACTTTTACACCTTCGCTTAGGAACTCAGTGCTTTTAACCTTGGCATCTCTGTGGAGGATATCCACAACACCGCCGTCGGAATATGGGATGAGGAATGTAGTTTCCCGCTTATTGGCATTGAGGGTGTCGATAATAGCTCTTATAAGATCGTCAAGGCCGATATGATTGAGGGCGGATGCATAGATAGCGCCCGTTCTTCTTGGCATCATATCGTATGGAATCTTATCGATTTTATTGAATACAACGATTCGAGGAGTTTCCTGCGCGCCCAATTCTGCGATGAGCTTTTCAACAACGCCTTCCTGCATTTCCCAGTTTTCATTGGATGCATCGATGACGTGAACAAGAACATCGGCATACATAAGCTCTTCAAGTGTTGCTTTAAATGCATCGACAAGCTGATGCGGAAGCTTTCTGATAAAACCTACTGTATCGGAAATGAAGACCTCGCTGTTGTCATAAAGGCGCATACTCTTTGTTGTAGGGTCGAGAGTATCGAAAAGGCGGTTGTTTGCGTGAACACCTGCACCTGTGAGGGCATTGAGAAGTGTGGACTTGCCGGCATTTGTATAGCCTACGATGGCAACCTGTGGAATCTCGGATTTTTCACGCTTTTTGCGCTGTGTTGTACGAATCTGCTTTACATGGTCGATTTCCGCTTCAAGCTTCTGAATGATCTGACGGATGTGACGACGGTCTGTTTCAAGCTGTGTTTCACCAGGACCACGTGTACCGATAGGGCTTTTACCGCCCGAAGCTGTCTGTCTTACAAGATGTCCCCACATACCGGAAAGACGTGGAAGCAGGTATTTATACTGTGCAAGCTCGACCTGAAGAATACCTTCTCTTGTCTTTGCTCTATCGGCAAAGATATCGAGGATAAGGGCATTTCTGTCGATAACTCTGCACTTTGTGATTTCTTCAATAGCTCTTGTCTGGGATGGTGTGATTTCATTATCGAAGATGACAAGATTTGCCTCGTGAGCCTCGATGAGAGCCTTGAGCTCTTCTGCCTTGCCTTCACCGATGAATGTATGAGGGTCCGGAGATTTTCTGTTCTGGAGTATGGTTGCCGCCGTTTCACCGCCTGCTGTTTCAAGGAGCTCAGCGAGTTCATCGAGAGTTTCCTTATCAGAGTTTTCAAAATCCTTGAGACCGCCGCAGTTTATGCCGACGAGGATGGCTTTTTCAATTTTCTTTTCAATTACTTCGTTCATTTGTTGTCCTTAAATACTATTTATTTAATTTTGGATTGCCAAGCGGATCATTCCAGTCGATCTTCTTGAAGTAAAGATAGAAGGATACAAGAAGCACGAGATTGTTGCTTATGAGAGTCGAGATAGGAATGATGAGATAGTTGGCATCAAAGAGTGCATTTGCGATGATGATGATAGGATATCTGAAGCCTACGATACGAAGGCCGTTGATGATGATAGGAAGCTTTGTCTTGCCGACAGCGACAAATACACCGCAGACGATACTTGCACAGCAGAAGCCGAGAATACCGAAAATTGTGATTCGCTGTGTGACTGTTACCTTATCAAGAAGCATGAGCTGATCTTCTTCCACGAAGAGGGTACTCATAAATGGTGCGATGATTGTCATTACGATGGTTACAATGATGCTGAGCACTGTGACAAGCTTGAATACATAGACAACCATATCTTTTGCACGCTTGTAATTCATAGCGCCCACATTCATACTTACCATGGATGTGATGGCTGTACCGAATGCATTAAGCGAGCTGTATGCAACGTTTGTGATGGAGTTTGCGATAGAGTTTGTATTGAGAATTTCGCTGCCGTACTTCATCGATTCAAGGTTGATGAGAAGGAAGCCGACCTGCATTGTGACGTTTGTCACAACAGATGGGATACCGACCTTTAAGAAGTCACGAAGGATTCCCTTGTCAGGCTTGAAGCCCTTAAAGCTTACATTCATCTTATTCTTTCCAAAAATATCGCGGCTTACTATGAGAGATATAACCGCCTGGGCAAAAAAGTTTGAAAGAACGATACCCATAACGCCAAGCTGCATAATTGCGATGAAGATGGCGTTGCCGATGACCTTGAGCACAAGCATAATGAGTGTGAAAATAAACTGCACTTCGCTCTTGCCGTTGGCATTCTTGATGGCATAATACGCTGTATTGAAATACTGGAAAGGAACAACGAGCGGTGTGAGCAACATAATAGTCTGAACACCTGCCCTGATTTCTTCAAGTGCAAGAGATGCATAGAATGGCGCAATAATCATTGTAAATACAGAAACAATAGCAGCAGCGGCTACCATAAGGAAGATGAACTGCTTTGTATATTTATGTACCTTTTCCATATCGCCTGCGCCGATAAGGCGGCCGATGAAGGCTGTACCGGCAACAGAAAGACCGATACCGCCGTTGATGGCGATGTTGAGAGCTGTGTTTGAATAGGATACTGCAGCGCCGTTTGTGAGAGTGGAATAATTATAGACAAACCAGTTGTCGAACACCTGTGTCAAAGACTGCGCAAGCAGCATAAACATAACCGGCATAGAAAGCAGGATGGCTGTCTTTCCTATGCCTCCGTGTAAAACGAGATTTTTTCTTTCTTCGTCACTTTGCTTGAAAATGCTTAGAAATCCCATTTGTGATTTTCCTCCGTAATTTTTTATTCATGAAGTCATTATAACACATTATTCAAAACTTTGCCATATATTTATTTGCAAATATTTACTTTTTGTATGTTATATGGTATGATAAATATGCGAACGTATGTTCTCACTATAATTATGTCATCCTGAGCACAGCGAAGGATCTCCCATTGGTTTGAGAAAAGACAAAGAGATTCTTCACATTCGTTCAGAATGACAGAATAAATGCTGACAAGTGAAAGGAGGCTGTTTTATGTCTGAAAAGAGAATAATTTTCCATATAGACGTCAATTCGGCCTATCTTTCGTGGACGGCTGTCAAAAGATTGCAGGACGGTGAAACCGTGGACATACGAACAATTCCTGCCGCTGTCGGCGGGGACGAAAACTCACGTCACGGTGTTGTGCTGGCAAAATCCATCCCTGCTCAGAAATTCGGCGTTAAAACGGGCGAATCGCTTTTTGAAGCACGGCAGAAATGCCCTAATCTGACAGTTGTGCCTGCCGAGCACGAGTATTATTCCATGATGTCAAAAAAGCTTTTCGATTTGCTGAATAACTATTCGCCGCTTGTGGAGAAGTTTTCCATAGATGAAGGCTTTTTGGATTATACCGGACTCGAGGGGCTTTATGGTGAGCCTATGAAAGCGGCTTTTGAGCTCAAGGAGCGAATTAAACGGGAGTTTGGCTTTACTGTGAACATCGGTGTTGCGCCAAATAAAATCCTTGCGAAGATGGCAGGCGAGCTGAAAAAGCCTGACCTTGTTCATTCCCTTTTTCATCACGAGCTGGAAAGCAAGCTGTGGCCTCTTCCGATTCGTGAGCTTTTCATGGTGGGCAAAAGCTCCGAGCGTGTTCTTGTAAATCATGGTATTGATACCATAGGAAAGCTTGCAAAGTGCGACCAGGAAACTGTGATAAAACTTCTCAAAAGCCACGGACACACCCTCTGGAAATATGCCAACGGCATTGACAACTCCCCTGTTGTGCCAAGCGGCACTACTGCGGCAAAGAGTTTTTCCCATTCCACCACCCTTTCCCGTGATGCCGAAAGTCTTGACGATGCAAATCCTGTGATTCACAGGCTTGTGCAGTCGGCCTGCATGAGAATGAGAAGTGAGAATTATCAGTGCTCGACTGTATCTGTCACTATAAAATATGCCGATTTTACCCTTTTCAGCAGGCAGACCAAGGTGAAGGCGCCGACCGACGATACCGACTACATTTATAGGCTGCTGAAGGATTTATATGCCGCTTTGTGGAACGGACGTCCTGTCCGTCTTATCGGTGTTTCACTCAACGACCTGACCGAAAAGGACGACAGCCAGATGACCATTTTTGATGCGATAAATCAGCAGAAGCACAAAAAGCTTGATGCTGTATGCGATAAAATAAGAATGCAGTTCGGCAAGGGCGCAATCGGATTCGGTGATGAGCTGAAAAAGAAGTGATTGAATAAATAAATGAACGCCGCCAAGCGGCTACACCTCATCCGTC
>JAZUBN010000034.1:0-3413 GCA_045638565.1 Oscillospiraceae bacterium
CTTTGCCTGTTAACCCGAGTACACCGGGAGAAATAGCGCACACCGAATGGAAATCATCAAAGCTGTCGGGCATCTCATCCTTAAGATGCCGCGTCACAATAACTCTGTGGCTCACTTTTGGGCCGATGTTGTCAGCGGTGATGTTTATATTGCCAAGGCCTACAACAAGGACAGTGCCTTCCTGGGGAAGCATCTTTACAAGCTCATCACGGATGGCACGGGCGGCATTCATAGCCTCGTCACGTGAGCTTTGCCAGACTTTCGAAAGAAGAAAAGTGATATAAGTTCCAAAAGGTTTCAAAAGCCTCTTGACAGATTGCTCATTATCGATTATAATCTTATAGGTTGGTATGTTATGGGATATATATTCCTGCCGTGTTAAAGGAATGTTCTCGTCCCCTAATATCTCCGCGGCATCCATAGCAAGGTCAGTTCTTTTATATGACATAAAGCCTCCAAAAATTATTTTTTATATTTTTGGAAAATTTTCAAAAAATATGTAAAAAAACTCTTGCTTTTTTCAGAAAAAAATGATAGAATATCTTGTAGTGAAAAAATAGTCCAGAAGGAGGATCTAGCTTTGCCAAACATTAAGTCCGCTAAGAAGCGTGTTCTCGTTTCCGAAGTAAGAAACGCAAGAAACCGTGCAATCAAGACAGCTGTTAAGACACAGACTAAGAAGTTCGACGCTGCTATCGCTGAAGGCACAAACGTAGAAGCAGCTTACAAGGCAGTTGTTGCAACTGTAGATAAGGCTGCAGCTAAGGGTGTTATGCACAAGAACACTGCTGCAAGACGTAAGAGCGCACTTGCTCGCAAGATGAACGCAGCTAAGTAATTATATTCCAGATATTAAAAGACCACTTTCGGGTGGTCTTTTTTGCTGTCTGTTTATTTGTAAAGCTCCATATAGACAGAGGTAATTTCCTCTCCATCCATAAGATAATCAGGCATTTTCCTGCGGACAAAGCCGAGACGCTCATATAAGGCGAGAGCCTTCACGTTGTCGGGGTTCGGGTCTACCCAGACCTTTTCTGCGCCATTTTCAAATGCCTTTTCGATAGCGTAGGACAGAGCCTTTGCCCCTATGCCTCTTCCGCGGGCAAAGCCGAATAATTTTATATCGAGCGAAGCGCTGTTGCCGTTGTTTGTGTCAATATGATAGAAGCTTTCGCCGCAATATATAGAATCTTCAAAAACAGAGAAATGATTTTTCAAAGGTCGCGCGGCGCATAAACGCTCAAACCATCTTTCCATCTGCTCGTCACTCTGATGAAGTCCCTCAGGAAATCCTACAAACTTCATCACATCGCCATCAGCCCATAACGCTTTGACATTATCAAGGTCAGCTTTCGCTGTTTCGCGTATAATTATCATATAATAAACCCTGCTTTTAAACTATTCTTTGCTGTATTTGATAATTTCATCTAAATTATCAAGAATAAACTGCTGTGCTTGACGTGAGTAACGCAGCTCCTTTTTTGTTTCGCCTGTTGTTTTGTCGACAACCACCTGTTCAAAAATACCAACACTTTCAGAATAAGGAGTTGATATTTTTACTGTGCGATTGACAAATGTCATGGCTTTGGTTTCGTTGATATATCCCTTATCGAGCAACCATTGGTTGACAGTTTTTAACGAAAGCCTTTCCATTGAACTATCATCGACCACAGCGTTTATATTTTTGATAAAGGAAGATGGGTTTATCAGTTCATTTGTAATACGCACCTTTGCCTTTTGCTGTGGATTCAGCGCAAAAGCCGCCTTCTTTTTGACAATCTGATAGTTGTGCCCAGTGACCTCAGGCAGATTTACAAGCCCATTGTTGTCTATTACTTCCCCAAGAATATCGGAAACAAAGGCAAAGCACTTGCGGAGCTGTTCCTGCTGAAGCAGGGAAGCGGAATCCATGCCGCTTATCGGGTCAATGCCCTTTGAAAGCTTGTCCATATATGTTTTAGCGTGCTGTATAACCTTGAGTTTGTCCATAGTATCACCCCTCATGAGAACATTATACCATAATGCCATCATTATTTCAACTGACAGCATCTTGTCACCGCTTTCATTTTGTGCTAAACTGAAAGCATAAAAAAGCGGAGGTGCAGTATGTCTGTCGTCGTCAATCTTAAACAGAAAAAAGGCTTTCTGAAGAAGCCTGTAAAAATAGAAATGCCGTTCCTGCAGAGCGCAGTTTTCGATGCCGATATGTATTTCGGCGTGCCTAATGAAGCCTATGTAATCGACCAGTATGAGGGTGGAACTGATATCCGTGATACACTTTTCGTGCTGTACCGTAAGGATTTTTACGGCAGAGGCATAAGTTTTCTGGTCGATAAGGACTATAATATCGAGCTTGTGCTCAATAATCCTGCCACACAGCGCGACATCGAATCTTTCTATAAAGTCATTGCATTTTGTTGCAAACAACTAAAGCTTGATTCCTTTGAGCAGGAGGATGAGATAATCAAACTAAGCGACATTGAAAGTAAGAAAAATGAGATAATCGGCTTCAACAAGAGCCTTATCAAGGGTATGCTCAAGCCTGATTTAACCCTTTTCGGAGCAGTTTATCCTATTGCCATCGAAGCTGAGTTTATCGAAAGCCTTGAAAATATGACTGAGGATGAAGCCTATTCTGCATACGAAAAATATCTCGATGAAAAGCAGAAGATGGACTGCTATTTTGCCAAGCCGAGCCTTTTCAATACAGTTCAGGATGGCGAATACATCGTTGCCCGTTATGTGCTGACAGAGGATGTGCCGTCGATTTTCCCGATGCAGCCATACCTGCCATTCGGCTATCGGCAGGAGCTAAAAGAAAAGGTGCAGGAGTGGAATGTAATCATAGCAGGGGAGCGCGAGGGCAAGATGCAGGCGCTCGCTCAGATTTCATCTGATGAACTGCTGAGTATGCTCGATAGGGAAAAACTGGAAAAGTTCGACGCCCGCCATTATATAATTACAATAGACAACAGTTTTGTGAACAAGCTGAAATAACAACAAAGCCACTCCGTATGGAGTGGCTTTATTTTTATTCGATATAACCGCCGCCGATGACATATTCGCCATCGTAAAATACGGCAGACTGCCCCGGTGACGGAGCTCTTGCAGCCTCAGGGAAGAATACCTTGAAGCCACTTTCTGTCTTTACAACATGGGCGTCATACTCTGTCTTGCTGTGACGAATCTTGCACTTGCAGTCAAATTCGCCCATATCAAGATACTTATTATAAATAATATGAGGAGCAGAAACCTCGATTTCATGCTTGTGCAGGTCGTCATAGGAGAGGATAACCTGATTCTTTTCGGCATCGATTTTTGTCACGAATAAACGCGCTGCCGCCGCAATGCCCAGACCTCTGCGCTGACCGACAGTATAGCGGTGAATGCCCAGATGCTTGCCCAGCACCTTG
>JAZUBN010000035.1:0-18998 GCA_045638565.1 Oscillospiraceae bacterium
CCGCCGATGCCGATAAGATATACGTTAAGCTTATTATTTATAACATCACGTAAGGTAATATTCATTATTAACCTCCCAAATCAGTTTTTGAATGCTTTATAAATATATTATAATATATATTTATGAAAATATAAAGCATAATATTTGATTAAAAAGAAAAAATTTAAATAAAAATTAAAAAATGTAGCGCAATCAGTGGACAAAACTTACTTTTTGTGATACATTATAATGTAGTACCTATAGTATACTATAAGTATGCAAAAAAAGCAAATGGGTATTTCAATTATTTTACTGTATAACAAACAATATTTTCAAATAGAAAGAAGGCGAAAAGAATGGTTCATGTAACCGTAAAGGAACTTACGCTTAACGGTAGTGAGTTCATTGGCAAGGAAGTCCTTATCAAGGGTTGGGTAAGAACAACTCGTGACGTTAAGGCATGTGTTTTTGTAGAAGTAAACGATGGTTCGATCATCAAGAATGTACAGGTGGTCGCCAATAATGATACAGATGTATACAATGTTGCAAACAGCCTCAATCTTGGCTCTGCAATCATTGTAAAGGGTGTAGTTGCTGAATCTCCAAACGGCAAGCAGAACGAAGTTGTTGCAACTGAAATTGTTCTCGAAGGTGATTGTCCTTCCGATTATCCTCTTCAAAAGAAGCGCCACAGTGTGGAATACCTCCGTACTATTGGCCATCTCAGACCAAGAACAAATCTCTTCAGCGCAGCTTTCAGAATCCGTTCCGTTGCAGCTTTTGCGCTTCACAAGTTCTTCAATGAAAGAGGCTTCATCTACTGTAACTCTCCAATCATTACAACAAGTGACGCAGAAGGCGCAGGCGCAATGTTCCAGGCAACAACTCTTCCTATGAACAATGTTCCTAAGACAGAACAGGGCGACGTAAACTATAAGGAAGACTTCTTTGGCAAGGCTTCTTATCTTACAGTTTCCGGCCAGCTTGAAGCTGAAATCTTTGCTCAGGCATTTGCAAAAACATATACATTTGGTCCTACATTCCGTGCAGAAAACTCCAATACTTCCAGACATGCTGCTGAATTTTGGATGGTAGAACCAGAAATCGCATTTGCTGACCTCACAGACGATATGGATCTTATGGAAGAAATGATCAAGGAATGCGTAAAGTATGTTCTTGAACAGTGCCGTCCTGAACTTGAATTCCTTAACAACTTTGTTGAAAAGGGTCTTATTGACAGACTTACAGCAGTTGCAGAAGGCGATACATTTGTAAGACTCACATACACAGAAGCTATCGAAATCCTTACAGCTGTAAAGGACAGATTCGAAAACAAGGATATCTACTGGGGTTGTGACCTTCAAAGTGAACACGAAAGATATATTACAGAACAGCACTTCAAGAAGCCTGTTTTCCTTATCAACTATCCAAAGGAAATCAAGTCTTTCTATATGCGTCTTAACGATGACGGCAAGACTGTTGCAGCTTGTGATATGCTCGTTCCAGGTATCGGCGAACTCATCGGCGGCAGCCAGAGAGAGGAAAGAGAAGATGTTCTCAGAGCTCGTATGCGTGAACTCGGTCTTAAGGAAGAAAGCTACTGGTGGTATCTCGAACTCCGTAAGTACGGTTCCACAAAGCATGCTGGCTTCGGTATTGGTTTTGAACGCTTCATTATGTATCTCACAGGTATTTCCAACATCAGAGACGTTCTTCCATTCCCAAGAACAGTTGGTACAGCTGATATCTAAAAGATAAACTGAAGGAAAAGGTATAATGGGTTATATTATAGGAATAGACGTTGGCGGAAGCACAACGAAGATTGTAGGCATTCATGATGGTAAAATCACCAGCATGATAAATGTAAAAGCTGACGATCCTGTGACTTCGGCATACGGTGCTTTTGGCAAATTCCTCAATGAAAACAATCTTAAAATTTCAGACATCGATAAAGTGATGTTTACAGGCGTAGGATCGTCGTTTCTGAAGGACGAGCTGTATGGCATAAGATGTGAAAAAGTCGATGAATTCCTTGCTATTGGCCTCGGCGGCAAATATCTTTCCGGTCTTGATAAGGCACTTATCGTAAGCATGGGCACAGGCACAGCTTATATAAGTGTTGACGGGGACAAGATAATGCATGAAGGCGGTACAGGAGTTGGCGGCGGTACACTTCTTGGTCTTGCAAACAAGATGATAGGTGTACGCACATTTGATAATATCATCGAACTTGCTGAAAAGGGCAATATCAGCAATGTCAACCTGACAATCGGAGATATTTCCAAAAATAAGATTTCCAATATGCAGGGCGATATTACTGCTGCAAACTTCGGTAAGATTTCTGATGTTGCAACTCATGAAGACCTTGCGCTCGGTATTGTCACACTTGTATTTGAAGCTATTGGTATGTGTGCGGTATTTGCTTCGAGAGAGAAGGCCCTTAAGAATGTTGTTCTTACAGGTAATCTTTCGAAGAATGATATCGGCAGACGTACATTTGATATGCTTGAAAGCATTCATGATGTCAAGTTTACAATTCCGGAAAAATCCGATTATGCAACGGCAATCGGTGCAGCTTTAGCTGCAAAATAATGTTTATCCCGGTGGGAACCGGCAATATATAAGATAATAATTTTTAAAGGGAGATAAGAAAAATGAACTACTTAACAGCAAGTAAAGAACAGCTTATTGCTGAACGCGAAGCTCTCATGGCAAAGTATGACGAATTTAAGGCTAAGGGCCTTAAGCTCGATATGTCCCGTGGTAAGCCAAGTGCTGCACAGCTTGATGAGTCCGAAGGTTTGCTCACAGTTCTCTCCAAGAACGAAGATACAATCGTAGACGGTCTTGACACAAGAAACTATGGTATTCTTGACGGTATCGTTCCAGCTCGCAAGCTCTTCGCTGAACTTCTGGAAGTTCCATTTGAAAACGTAATCGTTGGCGGTAACTCTTCTCTTACATTCATGTACGACACAATTATGCGTCTTTGCATGTTCGGTGCTGCAGGCATCAACGAACCATGGTTCAACTGCAAGGACAGAAAGTTCCTCTGCCCAGTTCCAGGTTATGACAGACACTTCACAATCACAGAACAGTTCGGCTTCGAAATGATCAACATCCCAATGGACGAAAACGGCCCAGATATGGATATGATCGAAAAGCTCGTTGCTGAAGATGCTTCTATCAAGGGTATCTGGTGTGTTCCTAAGTATACAAATCCAGAAGGCGTTGTATACTCTGATGAAGTTGTACACCGTCTTGCTAACCTCAAGCCAGCAGCTAAGGACTTCCGCATTATGTGGGATAACGCTTACTGCGTACATACAATTTCTCAGGATGACAAGCTTGCTAACATCTTCACAGAATGTAAGGCAGCTGGCAACGAAGATATGTTCTTCGAATTCACATCCACATCCAAGATCACATACCCAGGTGCTGGCGTTTGCGCATTCGTAGCATCCGATGCTAACATCGCTTGGACAAAGAAGCTCATGAACGCTCAGGCTATTTCTGCTGACAAGGTTAACCAGCTCCGTCACGTTGCATTCTTCAAGAACGCACAGGGCATCCTTGATCACATGAAGAAGCACGCTGCTATCCTCAAGCCAAAGTTTGATATGGTTCTCAACAAGCTTGATACATACATCAAGGAAACAGGTATCGGCCAGTGGAAGGTTCCAAACGGCGGTTACTTTGTAGCATATGCAGCATACCCAGGCACAGCTAAGGCTATCTTTGCTATGTGTAAGGAAGCAGGCCTCGTTATCACAAACGCAGGTGCTGTATATCCATACGGCAAGGACCCACAGGACAGCATTCTCAGAATTGCTCCATCTCTTCCACCAGTTTCCGAACTCGAAGTAGCTATGGATCTCTTCTGCACATGTGCTCTCATCACAGCTATCGATAAGATTCTCGAAACAAAGTAAGATTCTTAAAATAAGCTGAAAATCATAAGCCGTATTGTATAATACGGCTTATGTTAATCTAAGGAGGAAAATAATATAATGAGCAAAAGCATATTGTCTTTTACGGCAGTGCTTCTTATCATCGCATTGTTGGGTGTAATCTGCTTTACAGGCCTTGATTTAGGCTTTTTTGCAGTACCACCGGTTACAGACACAGAAGAAGGTATTCGTCTCGGCCTTGACCTTGTAGGCGGATCTATCATCACATATGAAGCTATGATAGAAGAGGAGATGGATGCAGATACACTCGAAGCGAATATGGATGCTGTGGAAAGTATGCTCCGCAGCCGTCTTGATCAGCTTGAACTTTTTGAAGCTACAATTTATCGTGCAGGCGACAAGAGAATTACAGTTGAAATTCCATCTATCACAAATCCTGAAGAAGCCGTTCAGAAGCTCGGATCTACAGCTAAGCTTCAGTTTATTGATGCTGATGGCAACGTTGTAATTGAAGGTAAGGACGTTGAAAAGAGTGAGGCACTTAACGGCGCAGTAGACCAGACAGGTATCCTTCAAAACTATGTAAAACTCACACTTAACAGTGAGGCAACATCTGTATTTACTGAAGCAACAAAGAAGGCGGCAAATGCAGATAAGGAAGGCAAAAATTATATCGACATTCAGCTCGACGGCAAAAGCATCAGTATGCCGTTTGTAGGTTCAGAATACAAAAACACAGGTCTTACAGGCGGTGTTGTTATTATTACAGGTGGCTTTACACCTGAAGATGCAAACTGGCTCGCAAATGTTATTGCAGCAGGTCAGCTTCCATTTGA
The DNA here is from genome assembly GCA_045638565.1 of Oscillospiraceae bacterium. GTDB lineage: Bacteria > Bacillota > Clostridia > Oscillospirales > Butyricicoccaceae > SIG471. The sequence continues at coordinate 4,727 of JAZUBN010000035.1, forward strand.
ACTTGAAGAAGTTGAGCTTCGCTCAGTAGGTGCTCAGCTTGGTGTAAGAGCGCTTGAGACAAGTATTCAGGCGGGTGCAATCGGCATTATGCTTGTTATGATCTTTATGATCATCGTATACAGACTTCCTGGTTTTGTTGCAAGTATCTCTCTTATGTTCTATACAGTGATTATCCTTAACTGCCTTTCACTTCTTAAGGTTAATCTCTCACTTCCTGGTATTGCGGGTATTATTCTTTCTATCGGTATGGCAGTTGACGCCAATGTTGTTATTTTTGAAAGAATTAAGGAAGAACTTAAGATCGGAAAGACTATCAAGGCTTCTATTGATTCCGGTTTTAACAGAGCATTCGGTGCTATTTTTGACTCCAATGTTACAACAATGATTGCAGCTGTTGTGCTTTATTTCTTTGGTACAGGTACAATCAAGGGATTTGCCCTTACACTTGGACTCGGTATCGTTGTATCTATGTTCACAGCCCTTACTGTTACACGTTTCCTGCTCAACAGAATGGTTGATTTCAGACTTAACAATCTCAAGTTCTATGGTGTTTCAGATAAGGAGGTGGCATAATGAAGCAGTTGAATATTGTAAAGAACTTTAAGATTTATGCCATTATCTCTATTGTGCTTGTAGCAGCAGGTCTTGCGGCACTTGTATCAGCGCCATTTGGTATCAATATGTTCAACCTTGACATCGATTTTGCTGGTGGTACAACGATGTATTATGACATGGGACAGAAAGTTACACCTGAAGTTATCAAGGGAATTGAAGAGGCATTCACAGAAAGTACAGGAGGCAATGTTTCTGCGGTTCAGGCAACAGGCGATGGCAATGAAGTCATGGTAAAGACTGTAAGCATCGATACTGAAAAGCGTGAAGCCTTTACAGTTGCACTTAAGGAAAAGTATGGCATCACAGATGCAAATGTTCTTAATGTTGAAGATGTAAGCGCGGCAGTAGGTAAAGACCTCAGAACTGCGGCGTTCAAGTCTGCGGGTATTGCTGCAGTTCTTATGCTTATTTATATTACAGTAAGATTTGACTTTGTATCCGGTCTTTCTGCAGTTGTTTGCCTTGTGCACGACGTACTTGTAATGATAAGTCTTTATGTTATCTTCAAGCTTCCGCTCAACCTTAATTTTATTGCAGCAGCGCTTATCATTTTTGGTTATTCAATCAATGCAAGTATCATTACATTTGACAGAATTCGAGAAAACCTCAAGACAAGCAAGAGAGAAGATATGGATGAGGTTGTCAATATGTCTATCAATCAGACAATGACACGTAATATCAATACAACACTTACAACACTTTTTACAATTGTACTCGTTTATATCCTTGGTGTTCAGTCTCTCAAAAACTTCTCACTTCCGATTATTGCAGGTGTAATCAGCGGCGCATATTCTTCAATTTTTATTGCAGGTCCGCTTTGGGCAAAGCTTAAGAAACTTACAACAAAATCCTGATTGCTGACATAATAAAAGCTCCCATAAAGGGAGCTTTTGTTTTATTCAACTATTTCACCGATAAGGGTGGCGTTATCTAAAGATTTGATAAGGACATTGCATACCTTGTTCTGAAGATTTTGTCCTTCAACAAAAACATCGTAGTATTCTTTGGAATGCCCAATAAAACCATTGCCTTCCTGCTGTTCGAAAAGAACAGAAACGGTTTTACCGATCTGACTTTCGAGATATTCTTTTGCGAGAGCAAAACATACTTTGGCGGCTTCCTGTGCACGCTGAGTTTTGACGGCTTTAAGGATCTGACCGGACATGGTTGCGGCTTTTGTACCCTTACGCTTGGAGTATGGGAAAATATGAACCTGGTTAAGACGGCATTTTTCGACAAATGCAATACTTTCCTTAAAATCTGCATCTGTTTCACAAGGGAAGCCGACGATAAGGTCGGTTGTAATGGAACAGTTTTCAAATGCCTCACGAAGAAGAACAACCGATTCGTAATATCTGTCGCTGAGATATTTTCTGTTCATAGCTTTTAGAGTTTTGTCACAGCCACTTTGCAACGAAAGATGGAAGTGAGGACATAAATTTTCAAGATCCTTGATTTCATCGACAAATTCCTTTGTAATTGTTCTTGGTTCAAGAGAACCGAGACGTACTCTTACGTCGGGAACAGCAAGACAAATTGCTTTTATAAGTGAAGAGAGTGATGGCTTGTCAGGAAAATCAATGCCATAAGAGCTGATTTCAATACCTGTAATTACGAGTTCCTTGTAGCCTTTATTCTTAATCTTAATAGCATCTGCCACAGCCTCTTCGAGAGGGAGAGAACGGCAAGCACCGCGTGCATAAGGAATCTTGCAGTATGAGCAGAAGTTCTGACATCCGTCCTGAACTTTAAGTAAAGCTCTTGTTCTGCCAACAAGACCGCCGGCAGGCAGATGTTCGAAAATAACTCTGCCTTTAATTGGTGCAAGTTTGTTTTCTATTTTTTTACCCTCAATTGCATCGTTTACAAGCTTTATGATATCACCTTTCTGATGACTGCCAACGACAATGTCAGCACCGCAAAGCTCTTTTACTTCATCAGGCTCAACCTGAGCATAGCAACCACACACAACGAGAATTGAGTCAGGATTTTTTTGCTTTGCTCTGCGGGCAGCATTACGAGACTTTTTATCACTCATAGCTGTAACTGTGCAAGTGTTAATTATATATACATCGGAGTATTCAGAAAAATCAGCAAGCTCAAAACCATTCTGAACAAAAAGTGTTTCAAGTGCCTGAGTTTCATACTGATTTACTTTACAACCCAATGTGTAAAATGCAACTTTCATAGTTCACCTCAAATTTGTAATAAATATATTTTATCATATTTCTTGTAATAAATAAAGAGGTAACGCAATAATATGATAAAAAAGATAGGAGGGGCAGGATGAAAAGGTTTGTATGCTTGATATTGGTGTTTGCTTTATGCGTGTTTAATGTATATGCGATAGATGGAATCAGGGCAAAGTCGGCAATTCTTATGGCAGAAAACGGAGATGTATTGTGGGAAAATAATGCTGATGAAAGACTTGAACCTGCAAGTGTTACAAAAATTATGACACTGATTCTCGTGGCAGAAGCTGTTGAAAACGGGCAGATTTCGATGGATGATGTTGTTACAGTAAGTAGTTATGCAGCATCTATGGGCGGAAGCCAGATATGGCTTGAAGAAGGAGAAAAGATGTGTGTGCGGGATTTGCTTAAAGCGCTTATTGTAGTTTCAGCAAATGATGCAGCTGTTGCACTTGCAGAGCATGTGGCAGGGACAGAGGAAACTTTTGTTAAAATGATGAATGATAAAGCAGAAGATCTTGGAATGAATAATACAACTTTTATAAACTGCAATGGACTTGATGCACAGGGACATCTGACATCTGCCAGGGATATTGCAATTATGAGCAGAGAGGCTCTCAAACATGATATAATATTTGAGTACACAAAAGTGTGGATGGACCATATCAGAAATGGAGAATCAGTACTGGTTAATACCAATAAGCTGATACGCCAATATGCAGGTATGACAGGGCTTAAAACGGGGTATACAAGTACAGCAGGGTATTGTCTTTCTGCAACGGCAGAAAGGGATGGACTGTCACTTATAGCGGTTACAATGAAAAATACCACAACAGATGAACGCAGCGCAGATATTACAGCTATGTTGAATTATGGCTTTGCCAACTATAAATGCGTGAATATTATGGATGAAATATCTATGCCGGAAGTTGATGTTCTCCTTGGTAAGCGTGAGTTTGTGCCGGTGGTTGTTGATGGAGAGGCGGAAATTATTATAAATAAGAATATTGATGATATAACATATAATATTCAGGTTGAAGATGAGATCAGAGCGCCTGTTGTAAAAGGTCAGAAAATAGGAAATGTAGAGATAAAGACAGGGGAGAGCACTATAAAAACACTTGAAATTATAGCTGGTGAACCGGTTGAAAAGCTTTCGTTAAAAGAAATTTATACTGAACTTATGCGTATAGTGCTGTCAAGATAAAAAAATAATATTTTCTTTCAAAATATGCTTGAAGTTTTGCATATTTTATGTTATTATATACAAAACAAGCATTAAACGCTTATTTAAGCGTTAGCTATAATTATTTATGAGAGGAATGATTTTATGGTTAAAGTAATTATGGGCGTACCTGGTACAGGTAAGACAAAGCAGCTTATCGATCTCGTTAATGTTGCTATCAATAAGGAGTCCGGCAACGTAGTATGTATCGAAAAGGGTGAAAAGCTTAGATTTGAAATCAAGTACAATGCACGTCTCATCGATATCACAAACCACGGTCTTGAACAGAGCATCGACAATCTCTATGCTTTTGTTTGCGGTCTTTACGCTGGTAACTATGATATTACACACATTTTCATCGATAACCTTTACAAGGTAGTAAACGCTAAGTGCCCACACTGCGTTGAAACTGTTCTTGAAAAGCTCGAAAAGTTCTCCGTTGAAACAGGTGTAAAGTTTACAGTAACAATCAGCGATGATATCGCTAATGCAACAGACGGCATCAAGAAGTTTTTCTAATCAGTAAAATATTTTTTAAAAAACTGCAATTTTTTTGCAGTTTTTTATTTTATTTTTTGAAGAAATGTGATATGATATAGATATGAAAAAGCGTTTATTTATTTTGACTTTATTACTGGTATTTTTGACAGGCTGTACCTATCAGATGGGGGACGGTCTGTTAAGTTTGCCAAGGCTTCCTGAAGAGTATGTAGGGCTTCAGAAACTATATGATGAGATTCTTGCAGAAGGAGCTGCATATGTTTCGGCTAAATCCGGAGCGAACAGACAGTCTGTTCAGCTTGCAGACTTTGATTCAGATGGTGAAAATGAAGTTGTATCCTTCTTCAAAAATGCAGATGGAACATTTTCTGTGTATATCCATAAAAAGTTTGATGAAACTTATTATGAGATAGGAAAAGCGGAAGGTGTAGGAAAAAATATCCGTTCAGTAGACTATATTAACATAAATGCTATCGGTGAGCAGGCTTTGCTTGTAACTTGGGAACTGGAGGACTCCCTTCAAAGTGCACTGTCTGTATATACTGTAAAGGATGGAGAAATGCAGAATGTTCTCGACCTTCAGTATCTCAGCTATTATGTTGTGGATATGGATCTTGACGCTCAGGAAGATATTATTGCCGTGTCCAGAGAAAGCGGTGAACAGTTCAATAGTGTAGCTATGTATAGCTTTAGTGGTAATAAGTGTGAAATCAAAGGTAAGACTCAGCTTTCTATTGAAAGTGATAAGGTGGTCAATATAGTTGCAGGGCTCACACCTTCAGGAAAAAGAGCTGTTTATATTGACAGCAGCACTATTGAAAGCGAATATGTCACAGATATAATTTACTGTCAGAATGATGGTGCACTTATGAATGATAGTACAGATACAGAGTCTGGATCTGCAAATGTCACGAGACGTCATATCAATATTTATTCCTCTGATATTGATAATGACGGTGTGATTGAAGTTCCGCTTGCAAAGATGTTTACCGGATATACGGATCCATTATCTTCAGATACACGTTGGAAGATTAACTGGTCTGAAATTGAAACAGGTAAAATCGTAAGCAACAGTATGAACACTTTTCACAATTCGCTTGAAGGATGGTTCTTCGTCCTTCCTGAAAAGTGGGATGCCGATGTTTCAGCTGCAATTATAAATGAATCTAATGTGGGCCAGACAACATTCTTTGTTCCTCATAAAATGGCAAATGATGAATATTCTATGGAATATGATGAGAAAAATTCACTTGTAACAATCTATGCTGTTGGTGCTGATAATGCAGACACATTTGTAAGAAAGAACAGAGATGTAAAAATTATTAAGGAAACAAAAACTACAGTTTATGGATATAAAGTGTACAGCAACAATATGGACAAATATGCTGTTGCTGCAGAAGAAGCAGAAGCACTGCTTAACTTTAATAAATCCACGGAATGGACTTCGGAGGGGATCGTACAGTGACAAAGAAAATATTAGTACTTGAAGATGAAGATAATATCAGATCCTTTATAGTTATCAATCTTAAACGAGGCGGATATGACACTGTTGAGTTTTCAAGCGGTGAAAAAGCTGTCGAATACATGTATACACACGATGATGTAGCTGTTGCAATTCTTGATGTTATGCTTCCGGATATTGATGGTTATGAAGTTTGCCGACGAATTCGCGAAAAGGGGATAAAGTCGGGTGTTATAATGCTTACAGCTATGTCTCAGGAAACAGATAAGCTGACAGGATTTTCAAAAGGTGCAGATGACTATGTCGTAAAGCCATTCTCTGTTGTTGAGCTCCTTGCTCGCGTTGATGCACTTTTCAGAAGAGTGTGGGGAAATGTATATTCATCTGAAACTATTACAGCAGGACCTTTTGAATTGGATACACGCAGCAGAACTCTTAAAAAATCCGGTACTAAAGTTGAACTTACACAGGTTGAATATCTTATCATGAAGAATTTCCTTGAAAACAAAGGTAAAGCTCTTTCAAGAGATGATATTCTCAAGACTGTATGGGGTTCGGAATATCAAGGCGATTACAAAATCGTTGATGTAAACATCCGTAGATTGCGACTTAAAATAGAAGAAGATGCCGCTGTTCCAAAATATATTCTTACAATTTGGGGCTTTGGCTATAAATGGGAGAATTAGTAATATAAAATGATTAAAAAGAAGATCAAAAAAGAAAAAAAGAATTATTCAAGCTCAGCAATTAAAAAGCGCTGGGTAGTAAATAATTTCAGCATAGTTGTACTTGCTATTATTCTTATGATCTCCATTATTGCCGGTGCAGTGACTACATATCACTATGACTCACTTAAAGGCAGTCTTGCAAACAGAGCAAATACTATTGCAGGGTATATCAACAGATATATGACTGCCAGCTATAATCAGTTCTATGAGTTTACAAGTGAACTGGTGGCGGGTTATAGTGACAAGGATAAAGTTGAGGTTCAGGTCGTAGATACTTACGGCAGGGTAATGTTTTCTTCAACAGGACTTATGGCAGGTTATATTCCATCTACACCTGACGTTTCTCAGGCTATTGCAGAAGGTAAGCAGGTACCATATGTTGGGGAAGATCAGCTTAGTGGTGAAAATGTAGCCTGTGTTACTTCGCCTATTTTCAACCAGAATTCCAATGTAATTGGTGCTGTTCGCTTTATTTCATCCACTAAAATAGTTGAAAGACAGCTTATCAATATTTATCTTGGACTTCTTCTTGTAGGCGTTATTATTGTTTGTCTTATACTCGTTTCAAACCGTTATTTCCTCAGTTCTATTGTTGATCCGATTCTTAAAATCAATAATCTTGCTAAAAATATTGCTCAGGGTAAGTACGGTGAAAAGTTGTATATGGATTTTGACGATGAAATAGGTGAGCTTTGCAATACTATCAACAACATGTCATCAGAGCTTGAACATATGGAAAAAGCAAAGAATGACTTTATTTCATCGGTATCTCATGAACTCAGAACTCCGCTGGCAGCAATCGGTGGCTGGACAGAAACAATTGCTGTTGATTTTACTGACAGGGAAACAATGGCTCAGGGATTGAATATCATACGTAAGGAAACAACACGTCTTACTCAGATGGTTGAAGAACTTCTTGACTTTTCACGTATTGAAAGTGGTCGTTTCAAGCTGCAGACGGAGATTTTCGATATGCGTGGTGAACTTTACGATGCGGTTTTCATTTATCGTATGGCACTTAAAGAAGCAGGAATGGCTATTGAGTATGATGAAAGTGATGCGCCTATCATTGTGAATGGTGATAAGCACAGACTTAAGCAGGTATTTCTTAATGTTATCGATAATGCTGCAAAATATGGCGCAGATGGTGAAAAAATTGCAATCACTATAGTTGCATACGAAGATTTTGGCGTTGTGCAGATTCGTGATTTCGGGCAGGGTATTCCGGCTGATGAATTGCCTTTTGTAAAGAAAAAGTTCTTTAAGGGCAGTTCGAAGCAGAGAGGTGCCGGTATCGGTCTTGCGGTATGTAATGAAATCGTTTCGATGCATAACGGTGAATTGAATATAGAAAGTGAATATGGAGAGGGAACTACTGTAAGCATTTACATTCCTCTTTATAAAGAAGAAATTAATTAAAAGGAACCCTTGGCATGAATAAAAAAACAACAATTGGCGGTCAGGCACTTCTCGAAGGTATTCTTATGAGAGGACCTGAAAATACAAGAATAGTAGTAAGAAAACCAAATAAGGAACTGGAAATAAAGGATGATCCTATCGGTACAGAAAAGAAGAATCCGGTAGCGAAGATTCCGTTCATCCGTGGCGTTGTGAATTTCTGGGATTCTATGAAATATGGCATGTCAGCTCTTAATTACTCAGCATCTTTTTATGAGGAAGATGCAGAACTGAGTAAGATGGAAAAATGGCTTAATGATAAACTTGGCAAAGAAAACTTCGATAAGCTTTTGCTTAGTATTGCAACAGTTATTGGTATTGCAATGCCGGTTGTATTATTTATCTTCCTTCCAACACTTCTTGCCGGCTTTTTCGAAAGTATTGAAAGCAGCCTTGTCAGAAATCTTATTGAAGGCCTTATGCGAGTCACTCTGTTTTTGATTTTTGTTATAGTTACGTCCAAACAGAGTGATATCAAAAGAACATATATGTATCATGGTGCAGAACATAAAACAATTTATTGCTATGAAAAAGGATTGCCGCTTACTGTGGAAAATGTAAGAAAACAGAGCTGTCATCATCCACGATGCGGCACAAGCTTTATGTTTGTTGTAATGTTTGTAAGTATTCTTGTATTCTCACTTTTTTCATGGTCTAATCCTATTATAAGAGTTCTTATGCGCCTGGCTCTTTTGCCGGTAGTTGTGGGCATCAGCTATGAATTTAACAGATTTGTTGGCAGACATGATAACTGGTTTACAAATGTGCTCAGAGCACCTGGTATGTTCCTTCAGAACTTTACAACAGTAGAACCGGATGATTCTATGATTGAAGTAGCTATTGCAGCAATTGAAGGCGTAATACCTGAAAATAAAAATAAAGATAATTGGTAATTGATAATTGGGGGGATAGAGGTATGCTGAAAACTCTCTATAATACATATCTGGACCTTAGACAGGAGCTTCGTCTTAAAGGTATTTCTATGTATCAGCTTGAAGCTAAAGAGATAATAGCTTTTGCGCTTGATATTCCAAGAGATAAATTCAATGAGCGAGATGAACGCATAGTATTTCTTAAGGAGCAGGAAAAAATAGATAGTCTTGTCAGACTCAGACTCGCAGGTACTCCGCTTCCGCATATTATTGGTGAGTGGGATTTCTATGGGCTTACATTTGAAGTCACTACTAATACGCTCATTCCTAGAAGCGATACAGAATGTATTGCTGAAGAAGGCATTAATTTCCTGAATCAGTTTGAAAAGGGTAGAATCCTTGATCTTTGCTGTGGAACGGGATGTATTGGCATAACTCTTCTTAAAAATGCTCCTGATCATTTTAATTGTGTATTTGGTGATATTTCTGATTATGCCATCAGAGTAACCAAGAACAATATTATGAAGCACAATGTTACAGGCCGCGCACTCACAATGAAGCTTAATGCTCTTGAGCCATATAGTCCTGTGATAGGTAAATTCCAGCTTATAGTAAGTAATCCGCCATATATTCCTACTGCAGACATAGAAACACTTGATTCATCTGTAAAAGATCATGAGCCTATACTTGCTCTTGATGGTGGTGAGGATGGCTTGATGTTTTATCGTTCTATTGCCGAATCATACATTGATGCACTTGCTAAGAACGGCGCGTTGCTTTTTGAGTGTGGTATTGGACAGGCTGAGGATATAATTTCCATTATGGAAAACTGTGGATATGAACGCATAAAGGTTATAAAAGATCTTTCTGGTATCGACAGAGGTGTTATGGGATTTGCACCAAGCAAATAGAACAAATGTTGCATTTGAAGCTGAAGTATGGTATAATATAAATGAAATCATATTTCGAATCAGACTGTAAATAATTAGTAAGTTACATATATAGGAGAAAAACAATGGATAAGAAAAAGGCTCTTGAAACAGCTCTTGCCAACCTTGAAAAGCAGTTTGGTAAAGGCACAGTAATGCGTCTTGGTGAGAATACTCACATGAATGTTGAGTTTATTCCTACAGGTTCTTTGACACTTGACGTTGCTCTTGGCATCGGCGGTGTTCCAAAGGGACGAATTGTGGAAATATATGGTCCTGAATCTTCCGGTAAGACAACAGTTGCACTTTCCATCATTGCTGCCGCACAGAAGGCTGGCGGTGAAGCAGCATTTATTGATGCTGAACATGCGCTTGATCCTGTTTATGCAAAGGCTCTTGGTGTAGATACAGAATCTCTTCTCGTTGCTCAGCCTGACAACGGTGAACAGGCGCTTGAAATTACAGAAGCTCTTGTTCGTTCGGGTGCTATTGATGTTATTGTAGTTGACTCGGTTGCGGCTCTCGTACCAAAGAGCGAAATCGAAGGTGAAATGGGTGATAACTTTGTAGGTCTTCATGCAAGACTTATGTCTCAGGCACTTCGTAAGCTCGCCGGTATCATTGGCAAGACAAACTGCGTAGCTATCTTTATTAATCAGCTTCGTGAAAAAATCGGTGTAATGTATGGTAATCCGGAGGTTACAACAGGTGGCCGTGCACTTAAGTTCTTCTCATCTGTACGTATTGATATCAGAAAGACAGAAACTCTTAAGGTTGGTTCGACAATGATCGGCAGCCGTACAAAGGCCAAGGTTGTTAAGAATAAGATTGCGCCTCCATTCAAGGAAGCGGAATTTGATATTATTTACGGTGAAGGCATTTCCAAGGTCGGTGAAATTGTCGACCTCGGTATCAAGTATGATTTTGTTCAGAAGAGTGGCGCATGGTTCTCTATGGGCGAAACAAGACTTGGTCAGGGCAGAGATGCAGCTAAGCAGTTCTTCAAGGATAATCCTGATATTGCTGATGATATCGAAGCAAAGATCAAGGCCGCTATCAAAGAAGAACAGCTTGCGGCTGAAAAGAAGTCTTCCGGTAAGAAGGCAGTTGCTAAGGAACCTGAAATGGCTGTAAAGCCAAGCGGCAAGGCTCAGGTAAAGCAGAATGGCATCGAAGCTTTTGCTGATGACTTCGAAGATATCGAAGAATAATGGATGATAATAAAAAAGCTCTTGAATACGCAGGCAAAGCGTTGTCCTATCGTATGCTTTCAGAAAAACAGCTTTTTGATAAAATAGTAAATAAAGGTTTTTCGGAAGAAAGTGCGGCATATGCAGTAAATATGTTCAAAAAATATGGCGGGGTAAACGATGATGAATACTCTGAAAGCCTTATAAGAACATATAAAGCCAAAGGGTATGGCAAGAGAAGAATAGCTCAGAAGCTCAGAGAATCCGGAATAGACAGAGATATGTCAGATGAAAAACTGGAAGACTTTGAGCCTGACTATACAAAAATGCAGAAATATATTGCTTCTAAGATTAAGATGGATAATCCTGACAGACAGACGGTAAAAAAAGTTTTTGACGGTTTGATGAGAAAAGGATTTTCCTACGAACAGGTTAAAGAAGCATTAAATAAATATTTGAATGACGAGGAATACTATGAATAAAACAATTCATTTGATCTCACTCGGATGTGCTAAGAATCAGGTGAACTCAGAACAGATGTTGTTCCTGCTCAGAAATGCAGGATACAATATAACAGAATACATTGAAGATGCTGATGCTGTTGTGGTTAATACCTGTGGATTTATCGACAGCGCAAAAAAAGAAGCTATCGATACAATTCTTGAATCTGCACAGTATAAGGAAAATGGCAAGCTTCAGGCACTCGTTGTGACTGGATGTCTTTCTGAACGATACAGAGATGAGATTCTTAAGGAACTTCCTGAGGTAGATGCTGTATGTGGCACAGGCAGTTATGAAGATATTGTTGAGGCTGTGGAAGCTGCCTTTAAAGGTGAAAAGAAAGGCTTCTACCGAGATATGAACAAGGCTGATCTCGAAGGCGAACGTATCATCATCAATACACCGTACAGCGCATATATCAAGATTGCAGAAGGCTGTGATAACAAGTGTCATTACTGTGTTATCCCGTCTCTCAGAGGTTCTTTCAGAAGCCGTCCGATGGAAAGTCTTATTGAAGAAGCAAAAAGACTTGCTGCAAGCGGCGTAAAGGAGCTCATGGTTGTAGCTCAGGATATTACAAGATACGGCACCGATCTTTACGGTGAAAGAAAACTTCATGAACTCGTTAAGGAGTTCTGTAAGATTGAAGGCTTCGAGTGGATCAGACTTCACTATCTTTACCCTGATGAAATCGATGATATTCTCCTTGAAACAATCAAGGAAGAACCAAAGGTACTTAAGTATTTCGATATCCCAATTCAGCATATCAGTGATAATATGCTCAAGGCTATGAACAGACGTGGTACCGGTAAGCTTGTAAGAGAAAGAATTGACAAAATTCGTTCGCTTATGCCGGATGCTGTTATGAGAACAAGCCTTATCGTTGGTTTCCCTGGTGAAACCGAGGAAGATTATAATGAACTTTATGAGTTCCTTGAAGAATATAAGCTTGAACGTGCAGGTGTGTTTGCATTTTCAAGAGAAGAAGGGTCTGTGGCCTATGATATGCCTGACCAGATTGACGAGGATGTAAAGCTCCAGAGACAGAATGCTTTGTTCAAGTTACAGACAGACATTATGGATATTCTTTCATCCAAGTACATTGACAAGACATATAAGGTTTTGTGTGAAGGCTTTGATGAAGAGGAAGAAATGTTCTTCGGAAGAAGCTATATGGATTCACCTGATATTGATGGTATCGTCTACTTTGATGGCGAAGCTGAAGAAGGCGAATTCTATAATGTAAAAATTAATGATGCAGTAGGCTGTATCCTTTATGGATCAGTAGTGGAGGAAATATGAACTTACCTAATACCATAACTATGATAAGAATTGCGCTTGTACCTGTTTTTATGGTCGTAGCGCTTAGTAATATCCCAAATCATGATTTTATTGCAACAGTTATCTTTGCTATTGCAAGTATTACTGACGGTCTTGACGGACATATTGCAAGAAAGTACAATCTCGTTACAAACTTCGGTAAGTTTGTAGATCCATTGGCTGATAAGCTTCTTGTAACAGCGGCTCTTCTTATTTTCTGCGAAACAGGTATTATGCCTGCATGGGCTGTAATGCTCATTATCGCAAGAGACCTCATCATCAGCTCACTCAGAATGCTTGCAGCTGCACGCGGCAGAGTTATTCAGGCTGTATTTTCCGGTAAACTTAAGACAACAGTACATATTATCTGCATTATTTTGCTCATGCTCAATATTTTACCAGCAGGTATGCAGACACTTGCTGTATGGGTAATGGTTATTATGTCTGTATATTCATGTGTTGACTACATGATGAAGAATATTGATATTCTCAAGGACAATATCAAAGACGGAGGAAAGAAATAATGAAAGTTTATAATACACTCACAAGACAGAAGGAAGAGTTCAAGACTCTTGAGCCTAACAAGGTAAAAATGTATTCCTGTGGTCCAACAGTTTACAACTACTTCCATGTTGGTAATTCAAGACCATTTATTATCTTTGATGTTCTCAGAAGATACCTTGAATATAAGGGTTATGAAGTAACATTCGTACAGAACTTCACAGATATCGATGATAAGGTTATCAAGAAGGCTAACGAAGAAGGTACAACATACGATAAAATCGCTGAAAGATATATCAAGGAATATTTTACAGATGCACAGGGACTTGGTATCAAGAAGGCAACATACCATCCTCTTGCAACTGAAAATATCGATGGTATCATCAATATGGTTCAGACACTTATCGACAAGGGCTTCGCATATGAACTCAACGGTGACGTATACTACAATACAAAGGCTTTCCAGCCTTACGGTAAGCTTTCTCACCAGCCACTTGAAGAACTTGAAGCAGGTGCTCGTATTGGTGTTAATGAAGAAAAGAAGGATGCCATGGACTTTGCTCTCTGGAAGAATGCAAAGCCAGGTGAACCATCATGGGTTTCTCCATGGGGTAACGGCAGACCAGGCTGGCATATTGAATGTTCTGTAATGGCTAAGAGATATCTTGGCGATACAATTGACACTCACTCCGGTCGTGTTGACCTTTGCTTCCCACATCATCAAAATCAAATTGCACAGAGTGAAGCTGCTAATGGTAAAGCATTTGCAAATTACTG
>JAZUBN010000036.1:0-6520 GCA_045638565.1 Oscillospiraceae bacterium
CTCCGACTTGGTCTTCATAAGAGGAAACAAGGGAATAGAAGCCTTTGATTTTCTGTTCAAGCTGCTTGATGCGCTGAAGCACCTTCTGGCTTTCGGAAGGATCATTCCAGAAATCAGGCTTTGCAGATATATCCTGAAGCTTCTTGATTTCTGCACTGCACTTGTCAAGATCATAAGCCTCACCAAGGTCGTTGAGTTCGGTTTTATGGGAAAGGAGCTGCTGCTTAAGCTCTTCAAGTTCTAATATCATAATTTCTCCTAAACATAATATTTGTTTGCATATTTATAATATTATAGCACAAAACAAATGGTATTACAAGGAGAATATGGCATTAAAATGTCAGCATTCCCAAAAATACCTATGGATATATAGATATATTCAATTATATTGTTTTGAAACCAAAGATAAAATCTATAAAATTAACATTTATGCCATAATAAATATTGCACAATATCACGAAGTATTATATAATATATCTATTAAGGAAATGAATTATTTTATTGGTTACAGGAGTAGAATATGAATTATATTGAAGTTAAAATCACAACCACACATGAGGATGTTGAACGTATCTGCGCTATGCTTTCTCCACTTTGCAGCGGTTTTATTATAGATGACCCACAGGATGTTTATGAGTTTTCACAGGAAAAGACAACAAAGTGGGACTATATCGACGACGCACTTCTCGGAAACCCTGACAGAGATGTTACAGTAACACTTTATGTGGACGATTCAGATGAAGGTAAGGCACAGATTGAAGATGTCAAGAGAGTGCTTGCTGAAGCAAAGCTGACAGGCAATATGGAGACAAGCCTTGCGGTAAACGGCGTACAGAGTGAAGACTGGGAAAACAACTGGAAACAGTACTATAAGCCATTCACAGTAGGGAAGAATCTCCTCATCAGACCAAGCTGGGAAGAAATCGACAATAAGGAAGGCAGAAAGGTGCTTACAATCGACCCTGCATCTTCCTTTGGCACAGGCTCCCACGCTACAACAAGACTTTGCCTCAATGAAATTGACGGCATCGATTGTGAAGGAAAAACAGTCCTCGATGTAGGCTGCGGCAGCGGTATTCTTATGACAGCTATGCTTCTTATGGGTGCAGGCGATGCAACAGGCTGTGATATCGAAGAAAATGCAGTAAATACAACGGCTGAAAACATTCTTAAGAATAATATTTCTGAAGATAAGTTCAGTGTTCATCTGGGCGACCTTCTTTCAAACCGCTGGCTCAATAATAAGCTTGGCGAAAAGAAATATGATCTTATCTGCGCAAATATCGTAGCAGATGTGCTTAAAAATATGTGCACAACACTTCTTTCCTGGCTCAAGGATGATGGTACACTTATTATTTCGGGTATAATAGAGGAAAGAAAGGACGAAGTTAAGGAATTCTATGAATCCAATGGTGCACGAGTGGAAAAAATGGTAGTGAAGGATGGCTGGGCAATGATAAAGTTGTCCAAATAGGCTAAAAATACAAATATAATATTGACTATTTTTAGCTGAAGTGGTATAATAAAAGAAAAATAATATAAAAATATAATAAATGGAGGCTAATCATGGATTACAAGCAAGTATTGAACAAAAGAATTCTCAGCGTAAAACCATCTGGCATCCGCAAATTCTTTGATATCGCAGCACAGATGGAAGATGTAATCTCGCTTGGTGTAGGCGAACCTGACTTTGTAACACCTGAACACATCAGAGATGCAGCCAAGGCATCAATGGATGCAGGCAAGACTGCGTATACAGCTAATTATGGTCTTATTGAACTCAGACAGGAAATCTCAAAGTATCTTGAAAACAGATTTGAAGTAAGTTACGATCCTAAGGACGAAATCCTTGTCACTATCGGCGGCTCGGAAGCTATTGATATTGCTCTCCGCGCTCTCATTGAGCCTGGTGATGAAGTTCTCGTTCCTGACCCAGCATATGTAAGCTATGCTCCTCTTGCAGCTATTGAACATGCAGTAGTAAAGCCACTTGTTACAAAGGCTGAAAACAGCTTCAAGCTTATGCCTGAAGAACTGAAAGAGGCTATCACAGAAAAGACAAAGGTGCTTGTCCTTGCATATCCTAATAACCCAACAGGCGCAACAATGAACAAGGCTGAATTTGAAGCACTTGCTGAAGTGCTCAAGGGTACAAATATCATCGTCCTCACAGACGAAATCTATGCAGAACTTGTTTACGGCGATGAAAAGTTCACATCCTTCGCAGCTATCAAGGATATGAGAGAAAGAACAATTCTTATCAGCGGCTTCTCCAAGGCTTTCGCTATGACAGGCTGGAGACTCGGCTATATGTGCGCACCACGTGAGCTTCTCACATACATCGCACGTATCCATCAGTATGCTATTATGTGCGCAGGCACAGCTGCTCAGTGGGCTGGTGTTGAAGCACTCAAGAATGGCCTTCCTGATACAGCATATATGCGCGAAAAGTATAACGAAAGAAGACAGTATATCTATAACGAACTTCGTGATATGGGTGTTGACTGCTTCGAGCCGGAAGGCGCATTCTATATTTTCCCTGATATCTCCAAGTATGCAGAGTCTTCCGAAGCATTCTGTGAAGACTTCCTCCAGAAGAAGTCTGTTGCTGTAGTTCCTGGTTCAGCTTTCGGTGAAAGCGGCGAAGGTCATGTAAGAATTTCCTATGCAGCATCTATGGAAAAGATCAAGGAAGCAATGAAACGTCTCAGAGAATATATCAACGAAAAATAAATAATCAAAAGCACTCCGCAAGGGGTGCTTTTTTATCGTCCAAAGTGCAATAAAATATTTTACAAAATACGAACAATATGATATAATGTTACCATAAGAATTTTCCAACAAAGGAGATATATCAATATGTATATGTTTGTCAATGACTACAGCGAAGGTATGCACCAGAAGATTCTCGATGCAATCGTAAAGACAAATCTTGAACAGCATACAGGCTACGGAATGGATGAATACTGTGAAAAGGCTCGTCTTGCCATCAAGAAGGAACTTAACAACGAAGACAGCGCAGTTCATTTCCTCGTAGGTGGTACACAGGCTAATACAACAGTCATCTGTGCGCTTCTTCGTCCACATCAGGGCGTTATTTCTGCGGTTTCCGGTCATATCAATGTCCACGAGTCCGGTGCTATCGAAGCAACAGGACATAAGGTTCTTGCTCTCCCATCCGATGATGGTAAAATTACAGCAAAGCAGGTTGAAGATTGCGTAAAGGGCCATTTTGATGATCCAACAGCTGAACATATGGTTCAGCCTAAGATGGTATACATCTCCAATCCAACAGAAGTGGGTACAATCTACTCCAAAAAGGAACTTGAAGATATCAAGAAGGTTTGCGACGAACTCAATCTCATCTTCTTCTGCGACGGCGCACGTCTTGGTTGTGCACTTACATCAAAGCAGAATGATGTAACTCTTGAAGATATGGCTAAGCTTACAGACGTATTCTATATCGGCGGCACAAAGATGGGCGCAATGTTCGGCGAAGCTGTAGTAATCAATACACCAAAATATAACGAAGACTTCCGCTATCTCATCAAGCAGAAGGGCGGTATGCTTGCAAAGGGCAGACTCCTCGGTGTTCAGTTCCTTACACTCTTTACAGATGGCCTTTATTACGAACTTGCACGTCACGCAAATGAATGCGCAGAAAAGCTTCAGGCTGCCATCAAGGAAATGGGCTATAAGTTCCTCGCTGAATCTCCAACAAATCAGGTTTTCCCAATTTTCCCTAATGAAATTGTTGAAAAGATCGGCGAAAAGTATGGCTATTCTCAGTGGGAAAAGAGAGATGGCGAAATGGCGATCCGTCTTTGCACAAGCTGGGCAACAGATATGACAAAGGTTGATGAACTTATTGCAGATCTCAAGGCTCTTACAAAGTAATCACTTGAAAAAATATTCATAAAATTATATAATAGATGAAGTGAAAGCTTCATCTATTATTTTTAGTTAATCAAGAGGCAGCTATGGAAGATATTTTGAAAAAATGTACGCTGTGTCCACGCGAGTGTGGAATAAACAGATATGAAAAGGCTGGGTTTTGTCTGGCTGACGATAAAATAAGGGTGGCGCGAGCCGACCTTCATATGTGGGAAGAGCCGCCGATTTCGGGCGAAAAGGGAAGTGGTACTGTCTTTTTTTCAGGTTGTAATCTGCGCTGTGTTTTCTGCCAGAATTACGATATAAGCCGAGAAAACTTTGGCAAGGAAATCAGCGTGGAAAGACTTGCGGAGATTTTCCTTGAACTGCAGGAAAAAGGAGCAAATAATATAAACTTAGTCACTCCAACACATTTTATAGACGGAATAGTAAAGGCTTTGAACTTGTCGCGCAGAATGGGTCTTAAACTGCCGATAGTATATAATACAAGCAGCTATGAAAAGGTGGAAAGCCTGAAAAAACTTGACGGACTTGTGGATATTTATCTGCCTGACTTCAAGTATATGGACAGCACTCTTTCCGCGCGTTATTCCAATGCGGAAAATTACAGTGAAGTTGCCAAAAAGGCAATAGCGGAAATGGTGCGTCAGGTTGGTGTGCCTCAGTTTGATGAAAAGACCGACCTTATGACAAAGGGCGTCATCGTACGCCATCTTGTCCTTCCGGGGCAGACAGCGGACAGCAAGAAAATCATAAAATATCTGTACGATACATACGGTGATGACATTTTCATCAGCATAATGCGTCAGTACACACCTTTTGGAAAATTGGAAGACTATCCAGAGATAAATCGTAAAATCACCGACGAGGAATACGACGAAGTGGTCGATTTTGCCGTTGATATAGGTGTTGAAAATGGCTTCCTTCAGGATGAGGAAGCGGCAAGCGAAAGTTTTATCCCAAAGTTCAACTTAAAGGGAGTATAATTATGTACAAAATAATGAGTAGTCTGCTGGCAGACAGGAAGGGCGATATAATATTTTCCTGCTTTGGATTGTGGCATATTATATATATGATGTTGATTTTCTCGACAATAGTGCTTATTATCCACAAGCTGAAAAACAAAAGCGCAGAAACAAAGCAAAAGCTCATATTATATTCAATAAATACAGCCTTTGCATTGTATATAGCCGACTTTTTCCTTATGCCATTTGCATATGGTGAAATCGATATCGAAAAACTGCCGTTTCATATATGCACAGCCATGTGCGTAATGTGCTTTTTAAGCAGACACACTGGATATTTTGGCAAGTTCAAAACCCAGTTTGCCGTGCTTGGTTTGATTTCAAATCTTATATATGTAATTTACCCTGCAGGTATAGGCTGGTACGCCATTCATCCGTTTTCATACAGGGTGATTCAGACCGTACTCTATCACGGCGTAATGACAGCCTACGGCATATTCACATTGGCTTACGAAAAAGCAGAATATAAACCAAAAAAGGACATTGCAGTTATAATTTCAATGATTTTGTGGGCGCTTGCCGGCAATACACTTTACAACAGCGATGCCCGTTTCTATAACTGGTCATTTGTGGTACGTGATCCATTCTGGATTTTGCCGGAAAATATCGCACCATTTGTAATGCCGTTTATAATAATCGCAATAATGCTGGCAGCAGAAATGATAATTTACAAAATTACAGACAAAGTAAAAAAGCACCTGTGATGGAGTGCGGAAGTATTTTAATATGGAACATATTTTTGAAACAGAACATCTGAGAATCAGAAAATTTGAAATCGGTGACGCATATCGTCTTTATCAGAATCACAATGAGGAAGAAGTCGGAAAATGGATTCCCAATGAGAGCTATGCAGATGTTGCAGAAGCTGAAAAAGCAATAAACTTTTATATCAACTGTGTTGAAAATAAATCATTGCCTTACGTACTTGCCGTTGAACTGAAAGAGAATGGTGAATTGATAGGTGATACAGGTGTAAATGAAATTGAAGGAACGAAAGATCAGGTGGAAATCGGATATACAATCTGCAAAAAATACAGCGGAAAAGGATATGCCACAGAGTTGTTGCAGGCGATGAATTCGTTCGTTCTTTCAAGTTTTGGTATAAAAGTTTTGTATGGACGTGTTATGCGTGGGAATAATGCCTCTGTAAGAGTGCTTGAAAAGAGCGGATACCGGTTTGTCAGAGAAGAAAACGGAGCTGAAGATGACCCCTATGGAAATGGGATGCTGGTGTACCAAAAAGAGTTTTAGCTATTAAAGAAAATTAAAAGGTCGTGTATCAAACACGACCTTTTTTATAAGCATTTAACAGATGTCAATTACATCTTTTCGCCTGCGATATATGTTGCGTGGCAGTGAGCAATAGCATCGATATCTTCAACAGGATTGCCTTCGAGAACGATAATGTCAGCGATATAGCCTTCCTTGAGGAGACCGATTTCATCTTCCATGCCAAGAGCAAGAGCGCCGTTGTATGTGAGAGCACGTACAACTTCGATATTAGGCATACCATATTCGGAGAAGTACTTTGCTTCCTTTTCGATTGGAACGGAAGGGGAGCCCTTTCTTACCATATCAGTACCTGTAGCCATGATAACGCC
>JAZUBN010000037.1:0-8105 GCA_045638565.1 Oscillospiraceae bacterium
ACTTGTCCACATATATCCACAACTTCTCCACAGACTTATACACAGTTTATGTGATGTTTTGATGTGTTAAGTTCAGTTTTATTTTACGGAACGTCGAGGGCGCCGTTCCCTACATTATTGTTGTGAGATTGTACAAACGGATGGAGATTCCTCACATTCGTTCGGAATGACAGGAGGCAAGAGAGCGCAAAAATACTTCCCCTCAAGGGGAAGGCTTTTATATTGTGTGCTTCGCACGAATTTATTAAGCGGGAGCGGCAAGCAGCTCCCCTACATTTTTTTGCGTGAATCAGAATGACAGTATCAGTTAAGTTTTATTTTATGGAAGGAGATTCCTCACATTCGTTCGGAATGACAGGCGGCGAGACGGATTATATTACACCCCGGAATTAATTGCAATATATTATTTAATAGTAAGAAAACTATACACACTGAACCTGCATTATACCAAAATTGACACAGTTTTGCAGTTGTGATACAATAAAATCATCAGATTCAAGGAGACTTTGTTATGGCAAGTATGCTTTTCAGAACCAAAGATAATATGCTTCCTTCGGGCAAGGCGAGGGTTTATTTCACCTGCCATCCTGAGGATTTTGGGCAGTATTTTGATAAGATTTGTGATGATATTTTCAAAAGTCACGACTGCATAATTTACTACACCGATGATATGTCTGCTCAGTTTGACGAGACCGACAAGCTGACCGATCTAGAAAGCTGTAACCTTTTTGTTGTGCCCGTTACATTCAAGCTTCTTTCGACAGAAAACCGCGCGATGGAGGAGGTCAGATTTGCTATTGAAAAGCACATCCCTGTGCTTCCTCTTATGATGGAAAGCGGACTTGATTCTATCTATTCCCTCCCCGAAAAGTTTGGCGAATTGCAGTATCTTTCGCCATTCAGCACAGATGCAACCGAGGTCTCATTTGAAGAAAAGCTGAAAAAGCATCTTGAATCTGTTCTGGTTTCCGATGAAATGGCAAAGCGTGTACGCGCGGCGTTTGATGCATATATTTTCTTAAGTTACCGCAAGAAGGACCGCAAATATGCAAATCAGCTGATGAGAATTATTCATTCCAAGCCGGAATGCAGAGATATCGCCATCTGGTACGATGAATTCCTGACTCCTGGAGAAAGTTTCCGTGAAAACATCGACAAGATACTTTCTGACAGCAAGCTTTTCACCCTGCTTATAACGCCAAATCTTCTTGAGGATGCCAACTTCGTTATGGCCAATGAATACCCTGCAGCCCTTAAATCAGGTATCGGGATTCTGCCTGCCGAAATGGAGCAGACCGACCACAATATACTTGCCGAAAAATATGTAAATCTCCCTGAAATTGCAAATCCGTATGATGATGAAACATTCAGAAATCGCCTCGTGAATTCTTTAGAAAAAATTGCAGTTTCATCCAACGATGCTGATCCTGAACACAACTTCCTTATCGGCCTTGCCTATCTCGATGGTATCGATGTGGAAGTAAACCGCGAAAGAGCTCTTGGGCTTATCACCTCTGCAGCAGAGGCAAACCTGCCTGAGGCTATGGAAAAGCTTGCCGATATTTACGAAAACGGTACCGGTGTGACCACCGACCGTACTGTGTCGATAAAATGGCTTGAAAAACTGACAAGGCTTTTCCTTGATACTGTCCCACCTGAAAATTGTACCAATACACAGTTTGAGCATTATCGCAATATTTTCTCCCGTCTTTCATTTTATTATGATTTTACAGGGCGAAAAACAGATTCCATTGCCGTCAGAGAACAGATTTTTGAATATTCTAAAAAGTACTACATCTCCCATTCGGAAGAATATTCTCCGCTGAAGCTTGCCTACGAACACTATCGTATGGCCATCGCTTACAGCAACAAGGACATTGTGACAGACAACATTTATAAAAATCACGATATGGCGCTGAAACTGGCTGTCTCCTCCAACTGGGAACTTACAAACGAGAATATTATTGATTTCAGCTACATCTGCCGCTCGGCATTTATGCACGACCAACTTATTGTTGCAAAGTATGGTCCGGATATTAAAAATATAATTGATGCCATTTCTTCTTTTGAGGGTATGTCGGAAGATTGCGCCCATAAGATGGCTTTGCTCATGGAAACCATCGGTAATATCCCTGCCGCAAGAAAATATCTGAATATGCATTATTCAATTGTTTCTGCCGACAATTCTGATTCGGAAAATATAATTCGTGCCTTGTCTTTGCTTCGCAATTTTGAAAGGGAGCACGGCACCGATGAGGCATACAGGGAATATACTTTTAAGCTGATTGAATTTCATGAACAGACTGTGGAAAAGCATAAGTCTTCTTCAGCAGCCGAATCTGTCAGACTTGCTGAAACGGCAAGACACAGAAACTCCATCGGCAATTTATATTACGAACTTGATGACGGCGGCAATGCATTCTTGCATTACAGAAATGCTTTTGAATCGGCTTTGCAGCTTGCAAAAGCTTATCCGTCCCGTGATAATTATTATCTTCTCAGTTCATGTGCGCGCAAAACTGCCGATGTGCTTGAGAGATACCGCAAGCGCGAAAGAGCCAGCGATATCAAAAGGCTGAGAGAGCTTGAAATCGAATGTTCAAGACGCATTATCGCGCCATTTGAGGAGGCTTCATCCCTGCCTGAAAAGGTTCGTCTTTATGAATTGCTCACGAGCTACAAAATAATTTCAAGTCAGTATGTTTCTATAAACGACTATGACAATGCTGTTGTTTATGGTCATAAAGCGCTTGATGCCGCGCAGAAGCGTTTCGAGATCACAAAGGATCTTTTCGTGCTTTACAATGCTTACTATCATCTTTCGAGAATGTACAACCTGAATGATGACTATAAGTCGGCTTTTGAATACAAGCTCAAGGGTTTTGAATATGAAAAGACTGAACTTACCCAGATAAACTCCCGTGAAAATCAGAATCGCATGTCATACCGCGCACAAAGACTGGGCGAATATGCCTTCAAGGCAAAGGATGACGAAAACGGCGAAAAGTATTTTATGGAGTCAGCCCGACTCAGAGCCGCAATTTACAATGAATATAAAGACGAAAAGGCAGCTACAGCGCTGTATTATACATTGTATGATTTAAGACGTCTTGTGAAGGATCAGAAAACGGCTGATAATCTCAAACTCAAAATGGACGAAATCAAAAAATACTGGCCTGATATTTAGAAAAAAGCTCCCACCCGGGAGCTTTTTTATTCATCGGTATCTGCGGCTATTTCGTTATTCTGTGGTATTGCTTCATCCTTCTTATACTCATTATAATACCATTCAATAAACTCGTCATACATTTCTTCGCCGCGTTTTCTTGCCCTGATTGCATCTTCAATGTGAATATAGGTGCCAAGATAGTATGTTTTACTTTTAAAAGTGATCTGAGCTACCCATTTGCCGCTTTTATTCTGGTAGACACCATTATAACCGCTTTTATTGGTGCTTATAAGACGGTTTGTTGTTGCCTCAAGGATGGTTACCGAGGTGCCATCCACAAGCTTAAGATTATTTTTGCGTGTAATATCACTGAGACAGCCACAGCTCTTTGTATGCCCTGTCTGCAGCGAACTCTGACCGGCAATAGTTTCTTTACCGCAGTCACATCTGCACTTCCATCTGTGAACGCCTTTGGTTTTACCTGAATATTCAATAATTGTAAGCTTGCCAAAGCGAGCACCTATATAATCTTTGACTTCAGAACGAGAAAGGCATCCGCAGCTTTTTGTATAGCCGTTTATGAGCTGACCTGCCGAAACAAGCACTTCATTTCCGCAGTCACATTTGCATTTCCAGACAACCCGTCCGCCTTTTCGCTCGTTTGTCTGCTCCATACAGACAAGTTTTCCGAATCGTTTACCTGTCAGGTCTGTTGTTCCGGGAATAATATGCGGGGTACATCCGCAGCTGACAGCAGTACCACGCTGCAGCTTACGTGTATCGACAAGTATTATATTGCCGCAGTCACACTTGCATTTCCATATCATATACCCCGATTTACGCTGGTCTGTCTTTTCGACAACGGTCAGTTTGCCGCTTTTAAAACCAACTTCAATTTTAGTTTTCACCTGCATTCACCTCTCTCAATATGCCTGCAAGGAGGTATCGTGAATCTTCAGTATCATAAAGGCAAGTTGAAAAAACAACCATTCTCTCGCCATTTTTCGGCTTATACTTAAAATTGGAAACATTCATCGAATAGATTTCATCATAGGCATCGGTCTTGACACCACCTATGATTTCGATTTCATAGGATTTTTCCGGAGTTTTCAGTGTCATAATTTTATGACTTTCGAGGAAATCCTGCTTCATATATTTTGGGATCGCACCAAACATACTGCCATTTTTCATATTATGTCCGTAAATCAACGTTACAGCATCACTGAAATCCCTGCTGTTACGATAGTCCATGAAAATTGTGCCGCCAATGTTATACTTGCCGTTTATCATTCGGCGAAGATAATAATCGTTATTCTTAGCCTGCACAACAGGATAATTTATCGGGGTGCCCTCGCAGTAAAGCCAGCCAATCACATCAGGATACATCTGCACCAGTTCCTCAAATGAAATTTTCACTTCAGGTGCACTTGCAGGCTTGTCCGCATTCACTTTTCCCGGATCAGTATCATTGGCTTCTTCAATGACGATAAACTTTTCAACGATATCTTCGTATACCGCATCAACCTCTGCATATTCATCGTTTATCGTGTAAATATTCCAGGCGGAATATGCCATTATGCCAATGAAAAAGAGTATAAATATTATTCGTATTGCTTTTCTCATATAAAAAATCAAGCCCGCCCGTTATATTGGGCGGGCTATTTTCAATTAGTTCGTTTTACGTTTCTTGCTTGTAAGGATAAGACCCATAAGACCTACGATAAACATTACAATATACGGAAGCATATTGCTGTGGTCGCCTGTGTCTGGCGAATCAGGTCCGCCAGGACCTACAGGAACGAGAGGAACTTCCGGATCTTCGATGTCCTCGATATCTTCGGATGTACCTTCTGTTGGCGCTGTTGTAGGAGCAGTTGTTGGCGCTGTTGTAGTTGGATCTTCAGGATAATCACGTCCGGAATATGTGAACACCCAGTCCACTTCGCCAATGCGATTTGCATATTCGTTGCCCATTTCGACAGGCACTTCAAGCTCTACAATGAAATCAAACTGTTCACTGTATTCGAGTGTGCCGAGATAATAATCTTCGATAAGCTCACCCTGCTGTTCAGGTGTTGATTCGAAAACGAGCTTGTGGTCATCATTTTCGTCGTAGATACGCATTGTAAGCTGGCTGAGGAAATCGTGCATTCTTTCAATAGTTTCATCAACCTCTGGCTGATTTTCCTCATCATGAAGATCGAGAGCAAAATGAAGCATAATGTAATCGTAGTTACGCACTTCATTCTTTACAGTGACTTTTTCCTGAAGCTTATCGCCAGGCATAACCTTTTTGAAGTTATCGAAAAGGTCTGTTTCTGTGAGAGCAGTGTCAGCAGTAATGAACTCAGCATCGTCTTTGCCCTTGAGGATGATTGTCGATTCGTGGCCGTAATCTGCTGCAAGAGCAAAACCGGACATCATTGCCATCACAAGCACAAGAGAGATAATTGTTTTAATGTTTTTCATACGTTATCCCTCCTTATTCTGTAATAGCACCAACAGCCTTAGCTGCAGCCTTGCCCCAAGCATCTTCTACAGGTGTTGTAACATTATCACTCATAACACCGTCTGCCTGAATGCCCTGTGCAAGGATTTCGATGGAAAGCGAATATCCTTCAGGAGCATTTTCAAGATACTTAGCTGCTGTAATCAATACGCTTGTATCTGCATTTGGATTTACTGCGCCCTTATGGTAGTAATAACCATCTGTGCCAAGTGTCCAGTTACCACCAGTTGCCATTGTGTAGTCAGTACCTTCAACCGGAGTTGCTGCCCAGACATTGCCGTTTGCATCCATCCAGTTCACAACGATAGCTGCACGGATGTAAGCCTTTACGGAATCGTCATGATTCTTAATCTTTACATTGGACTTAACGCCATTATCTACATTTTCATTTACAGAAATATTCACCTGACTTGGTGTGAAAGTATTCTTCACTTCGCCAGTAGTAGCTACAAGGTAGGCCAATGTGCCGCCGACACCGATTGTGAGAATCAGAATCAGGGAGACCAATGTTGCCATGGATTTTTTACTTCTTTTAGGACTTAAATATTTACTCATTGCTATGGCCTCCTTTCTTAGTTTTCATCATGTTCTGTTGTGATAGTAACTCCATTGTTATTTACCACAAAGAGGTTCTTGCACCATGCAGCAAAGTCGAGCCACAATTCCTTAGCACGATTGTTTGTAAATTCAACTACTGCGTTAGGAGCAGTTGCGCCTACTTCTTTTTCCTGCGCTGCGAGTGGTTCATATCTCCAACTCCAGTCGTTATCTTCTGTTACTTCATAGTCACCAACTGGAAGACCATTGATTGTAACGGAATCATTGCCGTAAACAACTACATCAAGATTTACTGGAACATGTTCGTTTTTGCCTACTACATTGAACATTGCAACTTCGTTTGGATCGAGATTGCTGAAGCCGTCCTTACTGATTGTGATGCTGCAAGTATCAACGTGAACGTAGAATTCGAAGCTGTCTGCACTTGCTGCATGGTCAGCGATAGCTGTCAAATCACAATCATCGTGCTTCCACTTGAATGTGATGTTAGCGTCGTTGATATAATCTTCTGTGCCAACCTTGAGAGTTGCAACATTAACCTTATATGCGTTAGGTGTTACAACATAACCAGCATCGTTAACCTTGCCTGTTTCATTTTCAAATTCCATTGCAAATGTTGGAGCTGTGTTCCACATTGTCACGTCATCATTACTCCAGTTTACTTCAGGTGCTGTGAACTCTGCAGGAGCCTTGTCACCGTAGTAAGCGGAAGAATCTGTGAATGTAAACTCAGGTGTGTATACATGGAGATTGAATGTCTTGCTTTCAACAGTCTGACCGCCTGCGAGGAGAGTTGCATTAACAGGAATGTCTTCAACTGTCTTTACAATGCCTGTTGTCTTATCGTAGCTGTAAGTCAATGTTGGCTTAGCATTAAGCATAGAACCTGGGTCTTCTCCCCATGTTCCTGTTGCAGCCTGCTGAGCATTGTACTGTTCTTCTGTTGGCATATTGCCTGCGTAGTAAACGTTGCCATCCTTTACAGTCAATGTTGGAACGTGAACGTGAAGCTGGAAATCACCAGATGCCTTTGTATCACTTTCGTTGCACTTCTGCCATTCGAACGTTGTAGCAGAAACAGCTTCTGTTTCGCCAGCCATAACAGATGTTATGCTGACAGGAACAACGTCCTTAGAATTAACAATACCTGTTACTGGAGAATAAGCAAATGTCAAGCTTGGAGCAGAATCAACCATTTCTACTGAAGAATGATCTGTTGTGCCATGCTTCCATGTTGTACCAACGTGCAAGGAATCATAGTTTGTTGGCATTGCGCCGCCGTAGTAAACGTTACCATCCTTAAATGTTACAACTGGCTTATAAACGAAGATGTTACCTGTGCCTATATCAGACTGCGCCTTTGCCGCACCTGCTACATCAGGCTTTTCTGTTTTAGGGGCAATTGTAACTGCTACGTCATAAGTTGTATCAGCTGTAATGCAAGTATAATTATCTGCTGTTTCAGAATTACTGATATTTACGTAAGCTGTCTGCCATGTGTCAAGACCATAGTTTTCTTCGCCATATACGAGGGTAACTGGTTTGCCGTTTGCATCACTTACAACCTGCAAGCCTGTAAGCATATCGCCTTCAGACAAGTCGTTTGAATAGTAAACGTTCTTATTAGCAGGATTTACTTCAAAACCATTGATTTGTACGTCTACAGTTGGTCTGTTGAAGTTTTCAATGAGGGTGCTACCGTTATAGATACCGGAATCTCTGCCGTTTGTATAAACATCGTTACCGCCGAGGAAGCCATCACGAACATTTACTGTAAACTCAATAATAAGCTTCTTACCAAAGTTTACGCCAGTACCGGAGTCTGTACCAACGTAGTTTGCAGTATAGTCAAAGCCTGAAACTTCAACG
>JAZUBN010000038.1:0-13129 GCA_045638565.1 Oscillospiraceae bacterium
CTCTGATTCCTGAAAGAGCCATATTTAAAGTTCTCGGAATAGGTGTTGCGCTCAAAGTAAGCACATCTATGCCGATACTCATTTCTTTGATTTTTTCTTTGTGTGATACACCAAAACGCTGTTCTTCATCGACTACAAGCAAACCTAAATCCTTAAACTTCACATCTTTTTGTAAAAGTCTGTGAGTACCTATTACAAGATCAATCTCACCCGTTTTAAGCTTTGCTGATATTTCCTTCTGCTGTTTCGGCTTCCTGAAACGACTGAGTGTATCAATTTCAATTGGATATCCGGCAAATCTGCTCTTTGCTGTAAGAAAATGCTGTCGTGCAAGAACGGTTGTCGGTACAAGGATTGCCGCCTGCTTGCCCGAAAGAATACACTTCATAATTGCTCGGAAAGCAACTTCAGTTTTACCAAAACCTACGTCGCCGCAGAGAAGTCTGTCCATAGGATACGGACTTTCCATATCATTTTTGATTTCTCTTGAAGCTGCAAGTTGGTCAGGAGTTTCTTCATATTCAAACCTTGATTCAAAATTCACCTGCCAGTCACTGTCCGGCTCAAAAGCAAAGCCCTGAGTTTCCTTGCGCTTGGCATATATACCAATGAGATACTGAGCAAGATCTTTAGCAGAACTTTTCGCCTTGGCTTTAGCCTTTTCCCAGCTTATACCGCCAAGTTTTGACAATTTTACCTTTCCATCTTCAGCTACACCAATGTATTTGGAAATCATACCAAGAGCCGTAGCTGGGACATAAATACAGTCTGTACCTGCAAAAGCAATTTTCATATAATCACGTTCAATACCATCCTGAACAATTCTTTCCATGGCAGCAAATCTGCCAATACCATGCTGGTCATGAACAACAATATCGCCTATACTCAGATCGGTGAACGACTGTATACGATTTTTCTTATTTTTAGGAACAGATGATGAAGTTTTTCTGCGTGGTGCAGAAATCTGTCCTTCACTTATTACCGCGACTTTAATCGATGGATACTCAAATCCATAGCTTATGCTTTCAGGAACAATATAAATCCTTCCGGGCAGCGGATTATCGCATATATTTTCAGCTATAATCCCTCTGTCTTCAAGAATTTTCTGCATATTTGCAGCGCGCTTTACATTACCTGTCATAATAAAAGTAATGTAATCACGTGCTGAATAGCTTTCAATATCTGAAGCAGCCACATCAAAGCTCCCACCGTATGCAGGCAATTGCTTGCATGTAACAGATAAAATCTCCTTCGGTGGAAGCATTGAGCCTGTAAGGAATGAATCGAGGAAAATCGTTCTGTGTGATTTAATATAATCTACAAATTGATGTTCATCTATAACGAAATCAGAATATCCAGGAATAAGATTACCGGCTTTAAGATGATCCTCTATTCCCTCTTTAATTCGATATTCATATCCTTTCACGCCTTCTGAAACTGCAGCACTGTCATCAATAATAACCATAATATCATCCGGCAGATAATCGAGAGCTGTAGACATTTTTTTATAGATGAGATTCATATAGATATCTCCACCAGAGATACCGTTTCTGTTTTCAAGAAGTTCCTTGTCTTCAAGAAGTCTTAATTTAAGCTTATCATTATCGATATCAGGTAAAATGCCGCCAATTTTCTCGGCGAGATTTTGCTCATCATATATAACTTCATATATAGGCAACACCTGAATTGCCTTGATTTTTTCAATTCTTCGCTGTGATGAAATATCGAAATAATTTATTGTGTCTGCCTCATCACCAAAAAACTCTATTCTGACAGGATCTTTACAGTTTACAGGGAAAATATCGAGGATATCGCCACGCTGAGCATACTGTCCCACACCTTCGACAGCTGAATATCGTTTATAACCCATTTTCACAAGTTTATTTACGATTTCATTTATGGAATATTCCTTACCTTCGGATATTTCAAAAGTACTGTCAAGAAGAGATTCCATAGGGACGCATCTTGCCATCAGCGCTTCAGCTGTTGTAACAATCATACGGCTTGCGCCATTGGAAATATTCCAGAGCGCATTTATACGCTTCTGCTCGAATTCTCTTGAAAAGTTTTCAATTTTATGGAATAAGAACTCTCTTGAAGGCAATAATATACATTCTTCGCCTGTAAAACCATAGACATCAAGACAAATACTCTTTGCTGTTTCCTCATCTTTTGCAATGTATAAAATCGGACACGACAAAGAGCCCAAAAGCATGGACGCAATATTTGTCTTATGCACGTGAGATACGCCATAAACAGATATTGGAGAAATCTTTTGGGCTAACATTTTTGTCAGCAACTGATATTCACTTAGTTTTCCGGTTTCATTTAATAAAACAGACATTTTTTACCTTTTAGTTATAGTTTAACTATATCTTATCACATTACTAATTAAATTTCTGTCGCGCAATGTCAATTCCGTTAGTAAGTATTGCTTCTACTATATCAGGTACAGTCTGAATAGTTTTAATGCTTTCCGCATCTATTGTATCAAGAACAAAATCAGCAAGATCTTCTCCTGCTTCCTTATCAGGAGCACCTACACCAATTTTGATTCGAGGAAATACATTTGTGCCAAGGCAATAAATAATGCTCTTGATGCCATTATGACCGCCATCACTGCCCGATGGTCTGATGCGAACTTTACCAGGCTTGAGAGAAATATCATCATAGATTACAAGAATATTATCTCTTTCTATCTTGAGCGCCTTAGAAAGATCTCTGATTGCCTCACCTGAAAGATTCATAAAAGTCTGAGGCTTCACAATAGCTACATTTTTTCCTTCGATAACACAAAGACCATAAATAGCCTTGCATTTCATCTGATTCATTTTGCCCGAACCATATTTATTCCACAAAACATCAGCAGCAAGGAAGCCTGCATTATGTCTTGTCTTTTCATACTTGCTGCCCGGATTACCGAGGCATGCAATCATATATTCAATCTTACCTGTTACCTCAGGAGCTTTTGGTTTTCTTCTGAAAATAACTGACACCCTTTCTGTATTAGTATGTCTGGAACATTCTCATGATTTCAGCATAATCACTTGTCTTTGTAAGTGCGAGCTGAAGAAGGATTCTTGCCTTCTGAGGATTAAGTGTGCCTGCATTGATGTAGTTTTCAGGAGATTTTGCTCTCTTGGAAACATAGCCATTGCCAATTCTGGAACAGCTTACAATAGGCTTCTTATCCTTTTTCTTCTTGAGTTTCATGCCCCATTCCTTGCTTGCACCGCCATTACCTGCGCCTGCAATAACAATAGCTTCACTATTCTTATATATGTAATCAAGTATCTTCACATCAGCGTCAAGGTGGAAATATGCAATGCCGACCTTTGGAAGATCTGTAAGTTCAGATACGTCAAATTCTGTTTCAAATGTATGCTTTTTTGTGCTCTGGTTGATGAAATAAACATTATCATCATGCAGATAACCAAAAATGCCGAAATCTCTGCCATTAAATGCATCTGTTCTGAAAGTATTTACCTTTTGTCCTTCACGAGCACCTACAATGCTGTCAGAGAAGGAAATAAGGACACCCTTACCGACAGAATCATCATGAGCAGCCAAAGCAACTGCCTGATAAAGATTCATAGGGCCATCTGCGCTGATAGCTGTGGATGGTCTCATAGAACCAACCATAACAACAGGCTTGTTTGTCTTTACTGTAAGATTGAGGAAGTATGCTGTTTCTTCCAATGTATCTGTACCATGTGTTACAACAAAGCCATCGATATCTTCTTTAGCAAGCTTATTGATTTCATTTGCAAGATCAATAAGATTCTTGGATGTGACATTGTCACTTGCTGTGTTCAAAAACTGTTTGCCCTGTACCTCAGCGAGTTTTTCGATGCCAGGAACACTGTCGATAATTTCCTGAATACCAACTTCACCCGGCTTATATTCGGCCGATTTACCTGCCTGACCCTTGCCCGCAATAGTACCGCCAACCGCTAAAATCATAATCTTTTTCATATATAAAACTCCTTTGGTTATATATTTTTGACGACAACAGCAGGGCTTATAAGCCCTGCTGTAAATAAAGTCTGCAGATTAGAACAAAGAGGAAACAGAGCTGCCTTCGTAGATTCTCTTGATAGCTTCTGTGAAGAGATCAGAGATAGAGAGCTGCTTAATCTTTTCGCACTTCTTGTGTTCTGGAAGTTCAATTGTATCGAGGATGAATACTTCCTTAATAACGCTGTTCTGGAGTCTTTCGATAGCTGGGCCGGAAAGAACGCCGTGTGTTGCACAAGCATATACATTCTTAGCACCACCGATATCAACAAGAGCCTTTGCTGCGTTGCAAAGTGTACCTGCTGTATCGATCATATCGTCGATAATGAGAACATCCTTATCCTTAATATCACCGATAATGTTCATAACTTCAGAAACATTAGCCTTCTGACGACGCTTGTCGATGATTGCGATAGGAGTATCGAGCTTTTCAGCAAATGTTCTTACGCGGCCAACAGAACCGAGGTCTGGAGATACGCAAACGAGGTCTGGATTGGACTTGCCAAACTTTCTGAGGAAGTGTGGGATAAGAACTGTGATACCCATAAGGTTGTCCACTGGAATATCAAAGAAGCCCTGAATCTGAGCTGCATGAAGGTCCATTGTGAGGACTCTGTCAGCACCTGCTGTTTCAATCATATCAGCAACGAGCTTAGCAGAGATTGGGTCTCTCGCCTTGGACTTTCTTTCCTGACGAGCATAACCGAAGTATGGAATAACAGCTGTAATGCTTGCTGCAGAAGCTCTCTTGAAAGCATCGATCATAATGAGTGCTTCCATAAGGTTGTTATTAACAGGTTCACATGTGGACTGGATGAGGAATACATCGCAGCCTCTTACAGATTCACCGATAGAAACAGAAATTTCACCATCGGAGAACTTGGAAACTGTGCATTCACCAAGTGTAAGGCCAAGATTGTCAGCGATCTGCTTTGCGAGCTGTGGATTTGCATTACCTGCAAAGATTTTGATATTATTGCCGTGTGGAATCATATTGGTTTACCCCCAATTTATAATATTTTTTTATTTTTAAATTATAATTTTCCTTCTTCTCTGCGCTTTTTAGCCCAATCAGCCTTTGTATACTGACGTGCTCGTGCAACTGTAAGCGCCTGACCAGGAACATTTTCAACAACAGTAGAGCCTGCAGCAACAAATGCTCCATCTCCAACTTCAACAGGAGCGACAAGGTTTACATTGCATCCGATAAATGCATTGTCTCCAACCTTTGTCTTGTACTTATTTTTACCGTCATAGTTGACTGTTATAGCACCACAGCTGAAGTTTACATTTTTGCCGATTTCACTGTCGCCAATGTAAGCAAAGTGAGAAATCTTTGTGCCTGTATCAATAACAGATTTCTTGATTTCAACAAAGTCACCGATCTTGACCTTATCACCGATTTCAGACTTTGGTCTGATATAGGAGAAAGGACCAACAGTTGTATTGTCGCCTACTGTGCTTTCATAAACCTGTGAATTGTTGATTTTTGTATTTTCGCCGATTACACTGTCTGCAATAAGAGAGTTTGGACCAATAACTGCATTTGCCTTAATATGTGTATTGCCATAAATCTGGCAGTTAGGCATAATCACTGTGCCCGGTTCAATAACCGCTTTTGGAGAAATCATAGCAGTTGCAATATCAGCAATAAATACACCGTCATACAAAAGATTCTGATTTACTCTTCCCTTAAGAATCTCCTGACAAAGATATGCATTGAAAGCATTATCTGCCATGTAAGCCTCATCAGCAGGCATATAAAAAATCTTCAGTTCACATTCTTCATTCATGGACTTTACAGAGCCCTTTGGAAGATATACTGCAACTCTTTCTTCTCCATTTTCGAGTGAAACAGGAATTGTTTCACCAGAAAGTTCTGCAAGAGTATTTGAAGAAATACATACAGCAGGTCTGTAAATGATAATTGTGTCATTTTCCGGATTGAATGCATCTTCTGTATAGAAAATGTTTTCAGATAATTCCATACAAGTATTTGTCAGTATATCCTTGGCGGATGTGAAGAGAACAGGAATGTCCTCCCATTTTTCATTGAGAATTAAAATATCCATATTTTCCTCCTAATTTAATACGCAGATGGATACACATATATTATATCATTTATTTTATTTTTTTCCACCCCTTTTTTTAATATTTACAAAAAAGTTTTTTAATAGTATAATAGTATGTGTTATAATAAATAAAGTAATGTGGGGTTTTCTTAAACACATGAGTAAACTTATGATAAATCTTTCCCGTGAAGAAGCAGATATAGCTATATTGCAGTCAAAAAATCCTGTGGCTGCCCTTCTCTATATTTACGGACTTGTAAACGGCGGAATTATAGATACAGAAAAAGCTCAGACAGAACTTCTTATAGATGAGTTTTCACTTAACCGTGCAACTGATACTCTTCTTGCGTTTGCCGTCTGCTCTGTTGCAAATGAATCAGGCGTGTCAGCTGTGCTTGATAACAATGATATCAACAATCTGAAGAAAACAGATTTCGGTTTCCGTGGTATATGTGGCATTTACGAGAAAACAGCAGGCAGATATGCGAATCAGAACGAAATAAATTCCCTTTATAATATCTATATAAATCTGAATATGTCCCCTGATATGATAACTCTGCTTATCACATCTCTCAAGGAACGTGACAGATTCAGTCTTCGAAATCTGGAAAAAACAGCTTATGAATGGCATGATGCCAATATCAATACCTACGAAGCTGCAGAACAGTATATGAACGAAAGATTTG
Organism: Oscillospiraceae bacterium; assembly: GCA_045638565.1. Lineage (GTDB taxonomy): Bacteria > Bacillota > Clostridia > Oscillospirales > Butyricicoccaceae > SIG471. The sequence continues at coordinate 6,776 of JAZUBN010000038.1, forward strand.
CACTGAGCAATCGTTACCGTGATATTCTTAAAGCTCTGAACATAACAGGACGCGATCCTGTTATGAGTGAGAAAAAGTTTCTCGATACTTGGATTGAGAAAAAAATACCGCTTCAGCTTATCACATTGGCTTACGAAAAAACTATATATAACATCTCTGAGCTGAGATGGCCGTATATCAATAAAATACTGATGAATTGGTCTGACGCGGGATATAAAACAATCGATGACGTAAACAAAAATGAATCTTCACATCAGCGTACAGGCTCGTCCTCACCTGATAAGACACAGAAGACAAACCAGACTATCCTTCTTGAAGAATACACCAAAAAACGTCGTGATCGCGAGCAGAAAGCCGCCGATCTTGTTTCCAGACTTACATCCGTATCTGCTGACTTTGTGGATAACGAACGTCATATCAAACTGGTATCTAGAAAAATGGCAGGCGCAGCGATGTCTGGCGGAGATATTTCCATATTCAAAGATCAGCTTGATGACTTAAATCGTAAGCGTGCACGAATTATTGCTGCCAACGGATATAAGGTGGAAGATGTATTCCCTGTTCCGGATTGTCCATTGTGCAATGACCATGGCTTTATTGGATCAAATATGTGTAAATGCTTTAAGGAAAAGCTTGAAAAAATGTAAAAATTATATAAACAGGAGGCTTTATGAACCAGGAATTATTAGAACAGAAACTTAAAAAAGCGTTAGAGCTTGCTCCGCCAAATGTTTTTGACAAGGTTGCAAATCTTTATTTTGTACCAACATTTTGCGGTGAACACGAATTTTTCTATAAGGATGAACATTTTGTAGGCGAAGACAAATGCCATAAGTTCTTCCTGGTAAACATGGAAAACGGCGAAAAGCGTGATCTCTTTGACCATATTATCCTTGGCAAGAGACTCTCCGATCATCTCGGTGAAGATATCAATCACAGAAAGTTGCCTATTGAAAACATAAAGAAGACAGCTGAAGGCATTGAATTCGAATACAAAAAAATAAAGTATGCTTTTGCTGACAACAAGCTTACAGAAATCGAAAAGGTTCCTGTACAGAAGCTTGTTATTTCCCCTGACGGCAAGTATGGTGCTTTCACACGTGACGAAAATGTATTCATCAAGGATATGGTTACAGGTGAAGAAACTCAGGTTACACATGATGGCTATGCTCATTATGGTTATGCAGGTGTATTTGAAGGCAACGAAAATATCATTCGCGAAAAACTTCTCGGCTATGTCAGACCTGCAGGTGTAATCTGGTCTCCTGACAGTAAGAAGCTACTTACATACCGCATTGATGAACGTGACGTAAAAGAACTCCACCTCATTCAGAACGTCCCTACAGACGGCTCTATGCGTCCAATTCACTATGCATATAAGTACGCTCTTCCTGAAGATGATGTTGTAGCTATGGCTGAACTCTACCTCTGTGATATCGAAAAGAAGCAGAACACAATGGTTCTCGATAAGATCTATATCGATCTTTCCGAACCATTCAATGGTGGTTTCAAGGTTGCTGCATGGTCTGACGAAGGCAATAACTTCATCGCATGGAGAATGGACAGGGGCCACAAGAATGCCGAAGTATTCGTTATCAACTCCAACACACTCGAAAAGGAACATATCTTCACAGAAACAACAGATACATTCCTCTTCTTTGATTTCTACCGCGGCACATACGGTGGTGATCCACGTTTTGACAAGAATGCTATTCGTCAGATGTGGTACAGCGAAGAAAAGAACAGACTTTTCTGGATTTCTGAACGTGATGGATACTACCACATCTATGATTACGATGTAAACGGCAAGCAGGTCAGAAAGCAGATTACAAGCGGTAATTACAACGTACGTCAGATTCTCCGCATTGACGATGAAAACAATATTATTTATCTCACAGCAGCAGGCTATGAAGAATACAGCTCTCCATACAAGATGAAGGCATATGCTTGTGATATGGAAACAGGTGATCTCAAAATTCTCACACCTGACGAACACGAACATTATGTAAACCTTTCTCCTGACGGAAAGTATCTTGTTGATAACTATTCCAATCCTGATGAGCCACCAATGGTCATTATCAGAGATATTTCTGGCAAATATATTTCTACAGTATTTGAAGCTGATATTACTCCTCTTAATGCAATGGGTATTTCCTATGCAATGTCCTATAAGGAAAAGGGCGCTGACGGCAAGACAGATATCTATGGTATCATGGTCTTCCCTTCTGACTTTGACCCTACAAAGAAGTATCCTATTATGGACTATTACTATGGTGGTAATCAGAGAGCAAACACTCCAACAAATTACTATGACTTTATCAATAAGGGATATCTCAACAGCCTTGCAGAACTCGGTTTTATTGTAGTTATCGTTGATGGTCACGGTACACCATGGAGAAGCAAAGCATTCCACGATGCATGTCATAAGAATGTTGGCTCCTGCTGCGGTATGGAAGACCATGTTGCAGTATTCAAGAATCTCTGTGCAAAGTATCCATTTATGGATGGCGATAAGATCGCTGTATGGGGTCACTCCGGCGGTGGTTTTGCTGCTTACAAGTGTATGGTAACATATCCTGAAGTTTATAAGTGTGCGATGGCATCCGGCGGCAACCATATGCAGGAACTCTATATTTCCGGTTGGTCCGAACGCTTCATGAACGAATATGATGCAGAAGTATGGAAGGCTCAGAACTCCGAATTTGACGCAGACAAGCTCCAGGGTCCTCTTCTTCTTATTCATGGTGAACTTGATGATAATGTTCATCCTGCTGCCACAATGCGTCTTGTTGATGCTCTTATCAAGGCTGATAAGGACTTCGACTTCCTCATTTTCCCTAATAAGCATCATCTCCTTTCTGTTGATAAGTATTATCAGAAGAAGATTTTCAAGTTTTTCGCAAAGCATATGCTTTAATTTTAAAATAATTTATTTATTAAATATACTAACGGAGGTATAAGCTATGTCTAATCCAAAGGTAAAACGCGCAATTGAAATCGTAAAAGAACAGCGTTACTACGACAGTATCCAGGGTCTTATGGGCTGGGATATCTGGGAAGGTCTTTCCAAGGAAGGTCAGCCATATCGTTCCGAAGTAAGCGGCTATTTTACACAGCATGCTCTCAACCTTCTCAAGAGCAAGGAAACAGAAAAACTCGTTGGCGAACTCAAGGAACTTGATGATTCTGCATTTGCAGATATCTACGAAAAGGCTGCTGCAAAGAACCTTATCGAAAGATATACAAAGGCAACTCAGATTCCTGACGAACTTCAGGTTGAAATGAGAAAGTTCACTGCTGAAGCTCAGCGTGTATGGCAGGACTGCCTTAAGATTAACAGCTTCGAAGCTTATAAGCCAACTCTCAAGGGTCTCTTTGATCTTAAGATGAAGGTAGCTAATTCCATCAATCCACACGCAAATCCATTTGATGTTCTCTGTGACACTGTTGACAAGGGCATCGACACAGCTGAAGTTGGCAGAATCTTTGCTGAACTTAAGGTTGGTATCAAGGATATTCTTGATCAGATTAAGGACGAACATGCAGCAATCGATGAAAGCAAGGTAAGATTCCAGTGCGAAACAAAGCGTATCCGTGATATGGCATACGATGTAAATACTCTTACAGGCTTCAATTATGACTGCGGTAAGGACTCCGAAACTGTTCACGGTATGTGTACAGCCGTAGGTCCACGTGACAGCCGTATTGCAATTTCCTATCGTGGCGACCCATGGGGCGGCATGTTCACAATGCTCCACGAAGGCGGTCACGGCCGTTATAACTACGGTTCTCACCCAAGAGCTATCGAATGCGGCGTCTGGGGCGGTGTTAGCGGTGCTATGCACGAAGGCCAGGCTCGTTTCTATGAAAATATGGTTGGTCGTTCCTATGAGTTCATCAAGTATGCATATCCAACAATGGTAAAGCACTTCCCTGAAATCAAGGATATCACTCCTGAAGAATTCTACAAGATCGTAAATAAGGTTACACCAAGCCTTAACCGTATCGGCGCTGACGAACTTACATACAGCCTCCATCCAATCATCCGCTTTGAAATCGAAAAGGAATTCTTTAACGGCAATATCAAGATAGATGACTTTATGGAACTTTGGGATGCTAAGTACGAAGAATGCTTCGGTCTCAGACCAAAGAACGTCAAGGAAGGCGTTCTCCAGGATATTCACTGGGCTTCCGGTCACGTTGGTTATTTCCAGAGCTACACACTCGGTAATGTATACGGTGGTCAGCTTCTCCATAAGATGCTCGAAAAGACACCTGATCTTTATCAGCAGATGGAAAAGGGCAACTTCGCTCCTGTTAATGACTTCCTCTATGAACACATTCACCAGTACGGTAATTCTGCATACACACCAAAGGAACTCATCGTTAACGCAACAGGTGAAGAACTTACAGAAAAGTACTTCCTCGAATATCTCCGCAACAAGTATCTCAAGAAGTAATTTATATTATAGAAAAAGCTCCTGCATAATTGCAGGAGCTTTTCTTTATATATTCGTAATTTCAATTGCTATTTCATCGACTGTTTTATTGTCAGTATATATTTTTATGCTGTTCAAAACATCATACACAGGTATTCTCGCTACACTTCTTTCAAGAACATCTTCTTTTCTGATACCATTTTTTATATCTTTACCAAGTCTCTCTCTAATGGTTTCTTCTGTAGCCATCAGTGAAACAGAAACCATTCTGCAGTTATCCTTTTCAAGTCCATTTATAACGTCATCGATAATACTTTGCATATGCATTACCCAACAGAAAATTATATTATGATATGCGCTGCACTTTATAAAATTGTTAAGTGTATGATGTATATTATCCATCACCATGGCTTTCGTCTCATCAGTAACTACAAAGGGATCTGCATCCCAACACCAGTCGCCATCGAGGAAAACTGCGTTATCAAGTATCTTTTTGAGTTTCTGACATACTGTAGTTTTCCCGACACCCATTGTACCGCCTATAATATAAATTGTTTTCATAATATCCCTCATTTCCGTAAGAATATTATATCATTTATACACATACAAAGCAATCAACTCAACCGTTTTTTTACCTTCTCCAGTACACCTTTTTCAAGCCTTGACACCTGTGCCTGTGAGATTCCTATTTCTTTTGCTACTTCAGTCTGTGTCTTTCCGTCATAAAAACGTAATGCAAGTATTCTCTTTTCCCTGTCGTCAAGGTCCGTTACTGCTTGTTTTATCGAGATCTGTTCAATCCAGTTATCATCTGTGCTTGTATTATCCCTTATCTGATCCATAACGCAAATTGTATCTCCGCCATCCTGATATATAGGATCATATAACGAAACAGGGTCTGCTATAGCATCCAGTGCGAACACAACATCTTCCCTTTTTAATCCAAGAATCTTAGCAATTTCATCATGTGTAGGCTCTCTCTGATTTTTTGCAATAAATTCTTCCTTAGCTGTTAGCGCCCTGTAGGCATTGTCGCGCATTGAACGACTGACTCTCACCGAGCTGTTATCCCGAAGAAATCTGCGAAGTTCTCCAATTATCATGGGTACAGCATAAGTTGAAAAACGCACACCGTGATTCGAATCAAAATTATCTATTGCCTTTATCAGACCTATACATCCAATCTGAAACAAATCATCTGAAGGTTCTCCTCTGCCTGTAAACTTTTGAAGAACTGCTAATACCAGTTTCAGATTGCCCGAAACTAGTTGATCTCTTGCAGAATTATCTCCTTGTTTAACTTTTTTCAACAATTCCATAGTTTCATTGTTTTTCAGAACAATCAATTTGGATGTGTTGACACCACATATTTCAACTTTACTTTGCATTATATTCTCCCAACAAATTACTGATATAATTATTGACATTTTCTACATCAATAATTCATCCGGAAAATAAAAAGCGTATGATGTAAATCATACGCCTTAATTTTTATAATTTATTCATTCTTTTAGCAGCTTCGATGCCTGTCGGAGTTATAGCAAGACCGCCCTTTGATGTTTCACGAAGTGAAGGTGGCATTGTAATACCTATCTGATACATCGAGTCGATGACTTCATCCGGAGGAATAAAGCTTCTTATACCGGATTTTGCCATATCTGCTGCAGTTATAGCAAGAGAAGCAAAAACACCATTTCTCTTCACACATGGAACTTCAACAAGACCTGCAACAGGATCACATACCAGACCAAGACAATTTTTAAGTGCAAGTGTAGCAGCATGAGCAGACTCTTCAAAAGTACCACCTGTCACAAACACAGCAGCAGCCGCAGCCATAGCTGCACCCGAACCGCACTCAGCCTGACATCCACCCTGTGCACCAGAAATAGTTGCTCGAATTGCAATTACTGTACCA
>JAZUBN010000039.1:0-8646 GCA_045638565.1 Oscillospiraceae bacterium
TTGAAAGCGCCGATAGCATAACCGCCCTTATAAGCGTTTTTGAACATTTCTTTTGTAGTTACCAGTGGCATATATATCCCTCCATAAAATAATTTTCATTATATATCTATATTTTAGCAGATTAACGAGGATAAATCAACCACAATTATTGATTTTTCATCTGGTTGATGATATAATATTTTTATATATAAATTATTATGGCTTGCAAACTCTTTTTCCTGCCATAAACAAGACTATTTTATGTAACAAATAATATTTTATTGAGGTGTATTATGTTAAAAGGTGCTTGTATTTTCGGACAGTCCGGCGGTCCTACATCTGTAATCAACGCCAGCGCATTCGGCGTATTTGATGAAGCTATCAAGAATCCTAACATCACACGTGTTCTCGGCGCAGCTCACGGTATCAAGGGTGTTCTTAACGATCAGCTTTATGATATTTCCTTCGAAGCTCAGGGCGAGCTTGAAAGACTCCCTTACACACCATCTTCCGCTCTCGGCTCCTGCCGCTATAAGCTTGCAGACCCAGACAAGGATGACACAGACTACAAGAGAATTCTTGAAATCTTCAAGAAGTATGATGTAAGATACTTCTTCTACAATGGCGGCAACGACTCCATGGATACTTGCAACAAGATTTCCAAGTATATGCAGAAGGTCGGCTATGAATGTAACGTTATCGGCGTTCCAAAGACAATCGACAACGACCTTTTCGGCACAGACCACTGCCCAGGCTTCGGCCCTGCTGCAAAGTACATCGCTACATCCTGTATGGAAGTTTATCAGGATGCACGTGTTTATGACACAGGCACAATCATCATCATGGAAATCATGGGCAGAAATGCAGGCTGGCTCACAGCTGCAGCTTCCATCGCAACTCATGCTGGTATGGGTCCTGACCTCATCTATATGCCAGAATGTGAATTCGACCTTGACAAGGTTATCGAAGAAATCAGAGAAGTTTACAACCGCACAGGCAACTGCTTCGTAGCTGTTTCTGAAGGTGTTAAGGATAAGGACGGCGTATTTATCGCTGAATACGGCTCCAAGGATGGCGCTGTTGACGCATTCGGCCACAAGCAGATGGGCGGCGCAGGCGCATTCATCGCTTCCGAAGTAAAGGCAAAGATCGGCGCAAAGACAAGAGCTATTGAACTTTCTCTCCTCCAGCGTTGTGCAGCTCACTGTGCATCCCAGACAGACATCGACGAAACTGTTATGGCTGGCCGTATGGCTGTAAGATATGCAGCTGACGAAAACATGACAGACGTTATGGTTGCTTACGAAAGAAACGCAAAGTCTATGGAATATATGACAATGTTCAAGCCATTGCCACTTGCACAGGTTGCTAACACTGAAAAGAAGTTCCCTCTCGAATGGATCAATGAAAAGCATAACGGTATCACAAGAGACTTCCTCCCATATGCTCTTCCACTCATCGAAGGCGAAACAAAGATCAAGTGGGAACATGGTGTTCCTCGCTTCGCTCGTCTTAACAAGGTTCTTGCTAAGTAATACTTATTTTATACCCCTGAGGCTTAATCTCCTCAGGGGTTTTATTTTCCATCAAATTGCATAAATTATTTATATCATTTTTTGCATTATTGACTAACATATTTATCTGTACTTTTCAGTAAATGTGGTATATAATTACGCTGTATGATTATTTCTCTACTTAGGAGATTATTATGGCAAAAACAAATAACAATATGCGAATAGTCATAGCCGGCGGCGGTAAGGTTGGCATCACACTTATGCGCCATCTTTCGGCTGAAGGACATGATATCGTTGTTATCGATAAAAATAAAGACGTTCTTGAACATAAATTGTCAAGCTATGATGTAATGACTATCGCAGGCAACAGTGCTACTATCGGCACTCTTCGTGAAGCTAACATCGAGCAGGCAGACATTCTCATCACTGCAACAAGTGATGATGCCATCAACATCCTTTCCTGTCTGACTGCAAAAAGACTTAATCCAAAACTTCGTACAATAGCACGTATCCGAAATCCTGAATATATCGAGCAGCTTTATCTTATGCGAGATGTGTTCGGCCTTTCACTCATTATAAATCCTGAACGTGATGCTGCCCGTGAAATATATCGTCTCATTCAGTTCCCTGAATTCCTTAAACACGAAACTTTCGCACGCGGCAGAGTCGAAATCGTTGAACTTAAACTGCGTGAAGGTGGTGCACTTGATGGCAAGCGTCTTATCGATCTTCCAAAGTTCCTCGGCAAGCTCAAGGTTCTCGTATGTGTTGTCGTACGTGATGGCAAGGCTTTTATTCCTACCGGTGCCACAACTCTTCTTGCCGGCGACAATATCTATGTAACAGCTCCTGTTACTGTTCTCACAGACTTCCTTAAAAAAGTCGGAGTAAATAAGCGCAAAATTAAAAATGTAATGCTTCTTGGCGGCAGCCGTGTGGGTTATTACCTTGCATCAATTCTTGCAAATACTGATATTCATGTAAAAGTAATCGAAAACGATAAAAATCGTTGTCTGGAGCTTTATGAGCGTCTGCCAAAAGCTTCTGTCATCTGCGGCGATGCTTCCCTGCCTCAGGTTCTTGAAAGCGAAGGTATGCCGGAAATGGATGCTGTTGTAACGCTTACCGGTCTTGACGAGCAGAATATCATAACTTCTCTCCATGCCAACTCAATAGGCGTTCCTCACGTAGTCACTAAGATAAATCGTCTTGATATGACAGGTATGCTTGAAAATATGGCTATCGGCAGTGTTGTAAGTCCAAAGGAACTTTGCTCCGAAAACGTTGTCCGATATGTACGTGGTGTTCAGAATCAGACAGGTGCTGCAAACACCCTGCACAAAATAGCTAACGGACGTGCCGAAGCTCTTGAATTCAACATTACCGATCAGGTAAATAACAGAAACATTCCTCTCAGAGATATAAAACTTAAGAAAAATATTCTTCTCGCATGTATATTGCGCAACGGACGTGTATATATTCCTGATGGTAATTCAACATTCAACACAGGTGACACCGCTATTATTGTCACAACACGCGAAGAGCCAATTCTTAAGTTCAACGATATTTTTGCATAGGTGAAATACAATGAATGTTAAATATGTAAGTCGAATCATCGCCTTTGCTGTGTTGATCTCGTCGCTATTTATGATTGTTCCGTTGGGTATCGCCATTTTTGACGGACAGCCAGACAACAGCTTCTCTTATTTTATAAGCATGGTCCTTATGCTTGGCTTCAGCATATGTATTCTGATTTTTACACGTAACCATTCCACAAATATATATGCTCAGGAAGGCTTTGCTGCAACAGGCATTTCATGGATAGTTATCTCCCTTTTCGGAGCGCTTCCCTTCACCATCTCCGGAGAAATTCCTCATTTTGTCGATGCATTGTTTGAAATAGTTTCAGGCTTCACAACAACAGGCTCATCTATTCTTACAGATATTGAAGCACTCTCACGATGCCATCTTTACTGGCGAAGCTTCAGCCACTGGCTTGGTGGTATGGGTATGCTTGTATTTATTCTTGCAATCATCCCTCAGGCTAAGAAAAACGAAGGCGGCGGCATATATCTTATGCGCGCAGAAAGCCCTGGTCCCAGCGTAGGTAAGTTCACACCTCACATCAAGCACACTGCCCTTATTCTTTACGGTCTTTATGTATTGCTGACTGTCGTTTGTGTGGTATTTCTTCTCTTTGGCGGTCTTTCACTTTTCGACAGCCTGTGTATTGCTTTCGGTACAGCTGGCACCGGCGGCTTCGCCATACTTAATGACAGTATGGCTTCCTATAGCTCGTATATCCAGATTGTTGTCACTGTCTTTATGTTCCTCTTCGGTATCAATTTTAATCTGTATTTTCTGATATTGCTCGGACAAATAAAGGATATCTTCAAAAACGAAGAACTCAGGGCTTATTTAGCCATTTTCTTCGGCTCAATCATACTTATTACATTGAATATTTTTTCAATGTTCAGTTCTGTCGGCGAAGCAATTAAACATGCCTCTTTCCAGGTCAGCAGTATAATGACCACAACCGGTTTTGCATCTGTTGACTTTGAATTATGGCCTGCATTTTCCAAGGCAATACTCTTCCTCCTTATGTTTGTCGGTGCCTGCGCAGGCAGTACAGGCGGCGGTCTTAAGGTTGCACGTATTCTTCTGCTTGGTAAATCCATAATCAAGACAATCAGCAATGCTCTTCATCCAAGACGTATTTCTGTCATAAAGATGGACGGAAAAATTGTTGATGAAAATGTTGTAAACAGTACAAATGCCTATCTTGCCATTTACTGCATACTCATGATGCTGAGTTTTACAATTATTTCCATTGATAATTATTCTTTGGGCACAAATCTTTCAGCTGTTGTGGCCTGCTTCAACAACATCGGTCCCGGTTTTGAAATGGTTGGTGCAACAGGAAACTACAGTAGTTTCAGCGTGCTTTCAAAACTTGTATTAACAGCTGATATGCTTCTCGGCAGACTTGAAATCTTCCCTCTGCTGACACTTATCAGCCCTGACCTTTGGAGCAGAAAGAGATAAAAATTAAGCGTTATCTTCGTCAGATAACGCTTTTATTTTACTTATTTATCTTGCACATTTAGGGCAGATTATTTTACCGTCTTTTTCTGTTTTGAAAAGATCAGAGAACTTTTCTCCGCAGTTTTCACACACTATAGTATTACCCATATTCTTTGCAGGAATATCAATGTGAGCCTTTTCAACTTTGCAGAGAGCCTTATAGTCGATTTCCATAAGCTTCTTTGCGAGTTCAGGCTTAGATTCTGCCTGCACTGAGGAAGTATCGGCAATAATACGCACACCATCACCTGTGTCTGCCTTTACAAGTGTAATGGCAAATTTACCCATATTGTCTACAGCAAGATTTCCCTTGCCCATTGTACAGCCTGTTGTGCACTGAATGCCATCGAGCATACAGTTTTTTGCTTCTGCAACGCAGTAAAGATTGTCTCCATATTTTGCATCGATAAGTTCGAGAGCATATTTGCTGAGAAGATGCCCATTCGTCACGCCAGGGCAAAGATGACCATGGAATTTTACGATTTCTTCAAATGTCATTTTGATATTCCTCCTGATTATTTTATCTATTTCAACTATACCATCTTTTTGTGCAAAAGTAAAGCACTATCCGTTTTAATGGATAGTGCTTTTATTCTATCTCAATGTTCCTTTTCCGAAAAGGAAATACTTTTCCTGCATCATATGACGCATGCCGATAGGACCTGCACACGGATACTTCTGTGTACTTATGCCCATTTCACCACCAAGTCCGAAACCTATACCGTCTGTAAGACGTGTAGACGCATTATGTGTTACCACATTGGCTTCGACATTAGTCATAAAATACAAAGCATTTCCTTCATTATCCGTAATAATGCATTCAGTATGAGGTGTGCGGTATGTATTGATATGATCGACTGCCTCATATATATCAGATACTATTTTTACGGCTAAAAATGGAGCAAAATACTCTTCAGCCCAGTCCTTTTCGCAGGCTTTTTCAGCATTTACTATACTGCAGATCTGGTCACAACCCTTCAGGCTGATTCCCTTTTCCTGCAAAGTATTCAGCAATCTTACGGTATTTTCAACAGGCCACTTTTCATGAATGAGAATAGTCTCTGTCGCGTTACATGCCAATGGACGAGGTACCTTACTGTTGACAACAATATTCACAGCCATTTCCATTTCTGCACTTTCATCTATAAAAATATGGCAGTTACCAGGTCCTGCACCGATTACAGGAATATTAGCATATTTTTTGATGTCAGCAAGTGATTGATATCCACCACGAACAATAACAAGATCAATAAATCTTTCCATCTGTACCAGTTCGTATGTGATTTCATGACCTGTTTCTTCAATAAGCGTGATGACATTTTCATCAATTTCACACTCAGTACATGCCTTTTTCAGCACATTTACAATAGCTTTATCTGTATTTACAGCATTTCTGCTACCCTTGAATATCACTGCATTTGCCGTACGCATGCACAAGGCAACACTGTCGGTCACAACACTCGGACGTGCTTCATACACAGCAAGCACTACACCAAGAGGAATAAGCCTTTTCTCACGGACAAGACCATTCTTTTCTTCGCTGCGTTCAATTATGTTTCCAACAATATCACCAAGCTGTGCAGCTGCCTCAAAATATGCAGCCATATCCTGAATGTCTTTTTCCGAAATTGTCAGAATATTTATGCGTTTTCTTTCAAGATTTGCTTTTTCTGCAATTTCTCTGTCCGCCATATTTGCTTTGAGAATATCTTTTTCATATTCACGCATAAGCTGAGCCATTTTCAAAAGGCATTCACTTCTTTTTTCTGCCGATACAAGCGAAAATACACGTGAAGCCTTTTTCGCCCTTGATATCTTGTCAAACAATATGTCAGTCATATTATTCTTCTCCATTGAAATAGTCATATGCAGCAACAAGCTTCTGGCTATATTCATGCTTTGCATGATGACGGAATTGGCTGAATGGCATATCTTCCACAACTTTGCCTTCACTCATAACGGCAATTCTGTCCCACTTGTCATAGGAGAAATCTATGTCGTGGAGAATAACAAGAAGACTTATCTTTTTTTCATCTTTGATTCTGTTAATAAGATCAAAAATATCAATTGTACTCTTCTTATCCAGCATAGATGTGGATTCGTCTGCTATAATCAGTCGTGGATTTGGAATAAGCGCTCTTGCAATACATACTTTTTGGCGCTGACCACCAGAAAGTTCTCTGACAGGTCTATCAAGATAAGGCACTATGCTCTTATCCACATATGCAAGTGCTTCTTCCATCGGGATATATTCTCTTTTATTACGCTTACAGATACGCTCTGTTTCAGCAAGTGTTTTTCTTACTGTAAAATTAGGTTCAAGTGAGCTGTATGGATCCTGAAAAATGTATTGTATCATAGCACACTGCTCAAATGAGCGTTGTTTAAGCGACTTTGACATAAGTACATTATCAATATGTATTTCACCCATATCAGGTGTTTCCATACCTACTATCATCTTTGCAAGTGTTGTCTTACCGCTGCCGCTTTCCCCTGCAAGAACGAGACTTTCGCCGTCTGCAATAGAAATACAAACATTATCAGATGCACACACCTTACCGTATCTCTTAACAATATTATCCAGTCTTACCATAGTTTTCTCCTAAAAATCAATGATTCTGTCCGAAATCTTTTTCAGAAGCGGACGGCTGTGTGCTACCATCAGCATTGTTACATCGCCTTTAAGGCTGACTATGAACTCGGAAATTTCCTTGAGAGTTATAAGGTCGATAGCAGACGAAGGCTCATCCATAATGAGAATATCAGGCTTTTTAATATTGCACAGGAACATTACCATTCGCTGAATCTGACCGCCTGAAAGCTGTGACGGATATCTTTTAAGGAGTTCTTTATCGAGTTTGAGCTTCGCCAGAAGAGCATCTATCTCTTCCTCATTTTTTTCCATTCCATTGCCCTTGAGTGTCAGATCAAGCTGCTTTTCAACAATAAGTCTTGGATTCAGCGCTGCCTGCGCATACTGTGGACAATAACTTACTCGCTTATAAAACTCAGGACCAGGCTCAGGCAAAGGCTTGCCTTCAAGAAGAGCTGTTTTATATGTTACCTTTCCCGGAAAAGTCGGTGAAAAAAGTGATTCAAGAAGACTTGTCTTACCACAGCCACTTTTGCCAAAAAGGCCTACAAACTCACCCTTTTTAACATGAATATTGCCATATTCAATTTTTGTACCATTGGAATATTCTATTTTATAATCTTCAAGATAAAGCATTCTAGTCCTCCTCTGATACAAGAAGTGCAAGGCTTGCAACAAATATAATAACAACAATAATTACAGGGACAAGATACCACATAAATACATTGTCGTAATAAAGTTCTTCGTATTCCATCGCAGATTTGATTATATTGCCCCATGTTTTTGCGAGCGGGTCACCGATACCGAAGAAAGAAAGTGTTGTTTCGTAGGTAACGGCTCTGTTACACTGAAGCACGAAGAATGAAATAAATGTAGGTGCAATATCCGGAACAAGTTTGCGGCAGATATCGAATACATTTCCCTTCATAAGCATCGTATACTTTACCTTATTCTTGGAAATGCTGTCGAGCAGCTTACCGCGAACAATTTTAAATACACGCGCCCATGAGAAAAAGACAATAGCAAGAACAGTGTTTGTCATTGTAGGCTCAGCAATAACAGCTACGAACATAATAACAACAACTTCCGGCACGATAATAAAGATATTTGCAACAGTTGTTATAATTTCATTGACAACTTTACCGAAATATACTGCGCAGAATGCGAGGAATGTGCCGAGGACTGTAGACAATGCACCCGAAATAAGCGCCATAAGGACTGTGATTCTGAAGCCATTGATGAGCATTGAAAAAATATCATGCCCCATTTCATCTGTACCAAGAAGATAGGTTGCAGATGGTGGCAGCAACGAATCATGGCTGAAGTCATCCACTTCAAACGGCATAATCTGTGGTGCAAATATTGCAATGGTAAAATACACTGCAAGAACTACAAGGCATAATTTTTTATAGAATGGCATTTTGCCGATACTTTTTAATATTTCCATAGTTCCACCTTACTTTGACTTGAGGAATC
>JAZUBN010000040.1:0-8489 GCA_045638565.1 Oscillospiraceae bacterium
CCGACTTCCCTCGAGGGGAAGGCTTATGGTTTGCAGAATCTAAAGGCTTCTCCTTGAGGAGAGGCTCCGCGAAGCGGTGGTGAGGTGTAGACCGAAGGTCGTTACCTATTCAATCCACCACAACTCTCAACTAAACCCCAAAAATCTACATATTGAAAGGACTATATTATTATGGCTACATTACTTGAAAGAGCTCAGGCTTATATGGACGAAAACAGACAGCGCTTCATCGATCAGATCGTTGAAATGGCTAAGATTCCAGCTCCATCCAACCACGAAGAACTCCGCGCAGAATACTGCAAGAAGTATATGGAATCCTTCGGTGCAAAGGGCGTTTACATCGATGACGCTCTCAACGTTGTTTATCCATACCACGCAGACGGCGATGACCTCGTTGTTATCATGGGTCACTCCGATACAGTTTTCCCTGATATGACAGAAATGCCTATCTATATCGACGGCGACGAAATCCACGGCCCTGGCGTAGGCGACGACACAGCTAACGCTATTGCAGTTATGGATATGGCTCGTTTCGTAACAGAAAACAACCTCAAGCCAAATCAGGGCATCCTCTTTGTTGTTGACGCAGGCGAAGAAGGTCTCGGCAACCTCAAGGGCTCCCGTCAGATTCTCAAGGACTATGCAGGCAGAGTCAAGGAAGTTCTCGCTATCGACGGCGGCTTCAAGGGCATCTGCAATGACGCTGTTGGCTCCAAGCGTTACAACATCAAGATTACAACAGAAGGCGGCCATTCCTACGGTGCATTCGGCAACCGCAACGCTATCTTCTATGCTTCCACACTTATCACAACTCTCTATAGCCTCAAGGTGCCTAACATCGGCAGAACAACATACAATGTCGGTATCATCAACGGTGGTACATCTGTAAATACAATCGCTCAGAACTGCGAATTCCTCTATGAATATCGCTCCGACAAGAAGGCTGCTCTCGAAATTATGGATAAGATGTTCGAATCCACAATCGAAGCATTCAAGAACTACGGCATCGGCGTTGAAGTTGAACTCCTCGGCGACAGACCATGCGCAGCTGATTTCGATAACTCCGCTCTCACAAAGAAGGTTACAGACATCGCAGCAAAGCACGGCTTTGAAATGAAGGCTCACGCAAGCTCCACAGACTGCAACGTATGGCTCGCTCAGTCCATCCCAGCTGTCTGCTTCGGTATCTACGAAGGTAAGGGCGCTCATACTCGTGAAGAATGGATCTCCATCTCCTCCATGGATAAGGGCAAGCCAATCTTCGCAGAAGTTGTCCTCTCCTACTTCAACGAACAGTAAGAATATTTCTCCCCCTTTCAAGCCTCCCCTTGTGAGTGGAGGGGGACCATCGTCACGATGGTGGAGGGGTAGCAATCGGGACATAAATAAAAGACCATCTTCGGATGGTCTTTTTTAATATATAAAACTAATCTTTTAATTCTATGTATAATTCTTCGATTTGCTGAGAAAAATCTTCAATTATAGAGTAAACGTATGGCTTTTTGTTGTGGTATTCACGACAGAGAAAAAGCGCATATCTTCCGTAAGTTTCACTGATATAATAACGGGCATCCTGACGGTAATCGATAATGTTGAATCTGTCGATTACCATAATGCAGTTGTCTGGTGCAGGTGAAGTTACGTAATTGTACTGTATTTTACCATTTACCTTTACTTCGTTGCTCAGAAGTGTGCAGTTTGAACTTACATAGGAGTGAAACTCATCAAACGCGATTTCTTCCGCTTCGTCAAGCTGGTGCCATGTTTCACCGTTGTCAAAAGATACTTTGTAGCGGTTGAAGGCATAAAGTGGTAGCATATCACCGCGTATCACGTAAACCAGAGCGAATATCAGCAATGTAGCGAGAAACAGAGTGGTGAAATGTTTAGCAAAATATTTCATAGAAATACCTCCTTTATAAATAAGACAAATAACCAGGGCAAAATGGGACAGAAAATTAAAAAATGTTTTGCTTGTGAGTTGTTTTCTGTTTACTCATATTCAGCCTTTTATATTTCTTTTATATTTATCTTGAAAACAGGATGAAAGCACGGCTCAGGGGGAGAACCGTGCTTTCTGTTGTGCTGTTTTTATAGGGGATGGTATGGTGTAGTTCGGTATGAACTACTACTTCTGACAACACTTGTATAGTACAACAGAATTATGTCAATTCTATGTTTTTAATTTGAATTATTTCCGATCTCCAATATCCGCTTCATATCGTCAGGTATTTCAGCCTCAAAATACATCTGCTCCCTCGTGATAGGATGGACAAAGCTGAGAGTCTTGGAATGGAGAGCGTGACCTTCGATAAGCCCTGCCTCCTCCTCGCCGTAGAGGAAATCTCCGGCAACAGGACAGCCGATGTGTGCCATATGTACACGAATCTGATGGGTGCGCCCTGTTTCAAGCTTCAATTTAACAAGACTGTATTTACCATAAGTCGCCACCGTTTCATAATGAGTCACAGCACGCTGACCATCTTCGGACACAATGCGGATAAGCTCCATCTCCTCTTTTCTGCGGATAGGCGCATCAACAGTACCCTTTAATGGATTCGGTGTGCCGCATACGATAGCCTCATAAGTGCGCTCAAACTGATTTGTATGCAGCTGCTCGCCCAGCACCTTATGTGTGTGGGAAGTCTTGGCAACAATCATAAGTCCACTTGTGTTGCCGTCAAGGCGGTTTACAGCGCGGAAAACAAAGCTGACACCCTTCTGCTGATAGTAATATGTAAGGAAATTGGCTAGAGTATCGTCAAAATGCCCCAGCGAAGGATGGACAGGAGTATTTCTGCCCTTATTGATGACGAGCAGGTCCTCATCTTCGTAAACGATGTTGAGCGGACCTTCCACAGGGATGATGTTGTCCGACTTATCATCCTCATTTTCAAGGTTGAAGGTCAGCACCTGTCCTGCCTTGACAAGATGGGTGGTGAATGCTCTGACACCGTCGAGCATAATGCCGTCATCTAAAAACTTGGCTCTGCGTATGGCTTTTGCAGAGAGAGAAAGGCGGCTGCGAAGCACATGCTCCACCTTCATCCCCTCGTCAGTTGGTAAAATTGTATATAAAAGTTCTCTTTTCATAAGACCCCTTTATCGATAATTCTTCAAGTGATTTAAGTATAAACCAAAAATAAAAGGAATTCAAGATTATTTTGCCAAAATGACTTGACTTTTATGGTGAAAAGCTATAGAATTATAGTACAATGATGTGCGACTATGCACAAAAATATAATTTGTGGAGGACAAAACCCATGAACGCTTATATGCAGAAAGTTTTGGACGAAGTTAAGGCACGTAACGCTGGCGAAACTTTGTTCATCCAGACAGTAGAAGAAGTATTTAAGAGCATCGAACCAATCGTTGAACAGCACCCAGAATATGAAAAGATGGGTCTTCTCGAAAGAATGTGCGAACCAGAAAGAACAATCGAATTCCGTGTTACATGGACAGACGATGCTGGTCAGGTTCACGTTAACCGCGGCTTCCGCGTACAGTTCAACGGCGCTATCGGTCCTTTCAAGGGCGGTCTCCGTTTCCACCCATCCGTAACACTCGACACAATGAAGTTCCTCGGCTTCGAACAGACATTTAAGAACAGCCTTACATCCCTTCCAATCGGCGGTGCTAAGGGTGGTTCCGACTTCGACCCACGTGGCAGATCTGATGCAGAAATCATGCGTTTCTGCCAGGCTTTCATGACAGAACTTTACAGACACATTGGTCCAGACGTTGACGTTCCAGCTGGTGACATCGGTGTAGGCGGCCGCGAAGTTGGCTACCTCTACGGTCAGTACAGAAGAATCAAGGGCTGCTGGGAAAATGGTGTTCTCACAGGTAAGGGCCTCACATACGGTGGTTCCTACTTCCGTCCAGAAGCTACAGGCTACGGCGCAGTTTACTATCTCGTAGAAGTTCTTAAGCACTATAACGATACAATCGAAGGCAAGACAGTTGCTGTTTCCGGCTTCGGTAACGTTGCTTGGGGCGTTTGCGAAAAGGTTGCTCAGCTCGGCGGTAAGGTTGTTACAATCTCCGGCCCAGACGGCGCAGTTTATGATCCAGACGGTATCGTAACAGAAGAAAAGATCAAGTATCTCCTCGAAATGCGTGCTTCCGGTCGTGACCGTGCTCAGGACTACGCTGACAAGTTCGGCTGCCAGTTCTTCCCTAAGGCAAAGGTTTGGAATATCCCAGTTGATATCTGCATGCCTTGCGCATACCAGAACGAAATCGGTATGAAGGAAGCTGAAGAAATGGTTAACAACAAGGTTCAGTACTACATCGAAGTTGCTAACATGCCTACAACAAACGAAGCTCTCGAATACCTCCAGAAGAACGTTAAGATCGTTGCTCCATCCAAGGCTGTTAATGCTGGTGGTGTTGCTACATCCGCTCTCGAAATGGCTCAGAACTCCATGCGTTACAGCTGGGAACCAGAAGAAGTTGATGCAAAGCTCCACTCCATCATGAAGAACATCCACGACGCATCCGCTCAGGCAGCTGAAGAATGCGGCATGGGTTACGACCTCGTAGCAGGCGCCAACATCGCTGGCTTCAACAAGGTTGCTCAGGCTATGATGGGACAGGGTGTTATCTAATTAATTAGATCCAGAAACTCTCACATCATGTATAAAAAGGACAGGTTCGCCTGTCCTTTTTTATTTTTGCCTTAATATCGTAGGGGAGGGTCTCTGTGCCCTCCCGCATATTTTTCGCACATTCCATGTAGGGGAAGGCGCCTTCGACGTCCCACGGTGGATTAGTGAATTACCCTTTTATGTGGGATACATCGTACCCCATAAGACGTGTGCAAGTGGTGTGGAGATTCCTCGCGTTGCTTCGGAATGACAAATTTATTCTTGCCCTCCTGTTTCAGGAGAGGTAAAATAATTTATGCCCAATTTGTAAATTTCCCCACAAATCCCAAACTTATTATTGTAAAAATGCCCGATTTGATTTATAATAATATTATTAAAAAATCAGGGTGAATATTTATGAAAGATATGAAATTCAACAGAAAAGCCATGATAGCTCTGGGTGTTGGCGCAACCTGCATCCTCATTTTCGTGGCTGTACAGAATATAGACCTTGTAGTTCATGCTCTCGGCTGGCTCAATAACCTTTTCCTGCCGCTCACTCTCGGCTTTGGTCTTGCAATGATAATCGACCTTCCGTTGAAATTCTTTGAAAAAAGACTTTTCAGAAAGAGTACCAATAAATGGCTGAAAAAGCTCCGCAAGCCGCTGGCTCTCATTCTGGCGATAGCGATAATCCTTACGATATGCGTGGGCGTTGTGGTGCTGGTAATCCCTCAGCTGACAGAAGGCGCAAGGGTTGTCTTTGAATCCGCGACAGAAATGATGAAAATCATCAAGGAAATGGACGGCAGACAGCTTGGAAATCTGCCATTCTTTGGCGACCTTCTCATGCGTACAGACAGAGACAGGCTGCTTACATCCTTTGCGGAAACTCTCGAAAGCAACACAGGCGCGCTGTTTGATACAGCCCTCGACGCTGTAAGCTGGCTTATCGATGTGCTTGTCAATGCATTCCTTGCATTCATCCTTGCGATTTATATCATATTCGAAAAGGACAAGCTTAAAAAGCAGTGCAAACGCTTTGTAAGAGCGTGGATGCCGCAGAAATCTGCCGACTGGATCTATCATGCCGCACTGGTGTCTGTCGATATTATGCGTAACTTCATCGCAGGACAGACTATTGAAGCTGTCATCCTCGGCGTGTTGTGCTTCCTTGGAATGTTCATTCTCGACCTGCCTTATGCCGCAGCAATCAGCGCCCTTGTAGGCGTCACAGCTCTCATCCCTGTGGTCGGCTGCTTTGTGGGCATTATCGTAGGCGTGTTTATGATATATGTCGTCAGCCCTGTGAAATCGCTGGTTTTCCTTATTTTCCTTCTGATTCTCCATCAGGTGGAGGAAAATGCCATCTATCCGAAGGTAATGGGCAAAAAGGTAAATCTCCCGTCTCTGTGGGTTATGGCGGCTGTCATCATCGGCGGACGTCTTTCGGGCGCAACAGGTATGCTCCTCGGCGTGCCGATTACATCGATAGTTTATACCCTCACAAAAGAGGCAACCATCCGTCAGGAAGAAAAGAAACGCCTCCACGAAACCACTGAACAGGTATTTGAATAAAAATAAAACTCCGCATTACGCGGAGTTTTTTCTATACTTATTCACTTTTGACTTTTACCTATAACCTAAAAAAGACCCCCTTGTGGAGGTCTTTTCTTATGCGATTATTCTTCGTCGTAGTCGACCGAGCCTTTAAGCTCATAGCCGCAGGCGAGAACTGCCGCTCTTGCCTGTTCAAGTGTGCTGTCGAGAAGCTCATATTTCTTATCAAGACCGAAATGTTCGGAGATAAGAGGAAGCTCTGTGCAGCCGAGAACGAAATAATGAGCGCCGCGGGCAAGCATGGAATCGAGAATATCTGTGATTTCCTCGATGTTGCGTGGGTAAATACCCGCCTTTACATCGTAGATGAACTTGAGAAGAAGCTGCTGCTGGTCAGGGAGAGGGAAGACACATTCAACGCCTTCGTCAGCGAAGGCACGAGCGTAAACGCCCGACTGAAGAACGCCTGTTGTAGCAAGAATACCAACCTTCTTGTCTGTGCCGTAGCGTTCTCTGCCTGCCTTTGCGTTTACCTTGAGAATGTGGATGAACTCACAGCCTGTGATTTCCTGAAGAGCAGGAGCAAAAAAATGAGCTGTATTGCATGGCATTGCAATAACTTCCGCGCCCATAATCATAAGACGGCGCACGCCTTCGATCATCTGTGGCAATGGATCATCGCCATCGTTTACGATATAATCTGTTCTGTCCTTGATCTGAGGATAGTTGTCGATAATGACATGAATATGGTCTCCGTCGCAGGATGCCTTTGTCAGGTTGACAACCTTTGTGAAGAAGTCAGCTGTGGCAAGAGGACCCATGCCGCCGAGAACACCAAGTACCTTTTTCATACAAAACCTCGTATTTTTTATCTGGATTTTACTCTGAACAAAAATTTATATTTTTGCAGGCGCCGGACAATCCGTAGACACGTTTATCGGCGAGAAGATTTTTTGTCAGAATGGCTAAAAGCCGCAGGCAATACTTTGTGTATTAACGAGGATTTTTAGCCATTATTGACGGAAAATAAGCCGCTGAGAAGCGTGTTAGCGGGTTGTTTGGGGTCTGCCAATACTACTTATTGCGCTTGAGCCAGTTGAATGCTGTGCTTGCATAGAGAGCGGAGCTGTATGCAAGACCGCTTTCGTCGAAGCGAACCATTGGGTTGTGCATTGGGGAATCGTAACCGTCGTCACGGCAGCCGCATGCGCAGGAAACCATAACTGCAGGAACCTTTTCGCCAACGTATGCGAAGTCTTCAGAGCCGTTTACAGAGCGGTTGTCTGTAACTTCAACATTTTCTTCGCCAACTGTTTCCTTGAAGATTTCAGCAAACTGGTTAACGAGTTCAACATCGTTGATAACCGGTGGAGCATTTGCTTCATCGTATTCAACAACTGCTTCTGCGTTGTACATCTTAGCTGTTGCTTCAGCAACTTCCTTTACACGCTTGAGAGCCTGTTCACGGATCTTGGAATCGAGTGTACGGATTGTGCCGAGAATTTCAACGCTTTCCGGTGTGATGTTAGCTGCTGTACCTGCGTGGATGGAGCAGAAGTTGATAACGCTCATTGCCTGTGCAGGGATTTCACGAGCCTGGATACGCTGAACATTGAGAATGATGGAAGCAGCGATGGAGATAGGGTCGTTTGTGGAGTGTGGATATGCGCCGTGGCCGCCTGTACCCTTAACTGTGATAGTTACCTTGTCACCACTTGCATAGCAAGCGCCGCGTGTAACGTGAACGTGACCTGTCTTGCGTGGTCCGCCGGAGCCAACGTGGATAGCCATAGCAGCGTCAACGCCTTCACAGATGCCAGCTTCAACCATCTTCTTAGCGCCCTGAAGTGTTTCTTCAGCAGGCTGGAACATGAACTTTACTGTGCCTTCAAGCTCATTTTCGCGTTCCTTGAGCATCTTTGCAGCTGCAAAGAGACCTGCGCCGTGAAGGTCGTGACCGCAGGAATGGCAGGAGCCGTTTGTGCAGGCGAATTCTTCGCCGGAACGTTCCATCATTGGGAGAGCGTCGATGTCAGCGCGGAGAAGGATTGTCTTGCCACCCTTGCCGATTGTGAATGTGAGACCGCAGTCAACGATTTCTTCAGCTTCGATGCCAATGTTCTTAAGTTCAGCCTTGAGGAAGTCTACTGTTGGACGAAGGTCAAAGCCAATACCGCCGTTCTGATGGATTGTGCGGCGTACACGGATAGTTTCAGGAAGGATTTCCTTTGCGCGAGCGAGAAATTCATTCATTTTATTGTTCCTCCATAGATTATTTTGTCAAGTAAATTGCCTTCCCCTCGATTCACACCCCAAACAGCAGGCTGTTCGGGGACCCCG
>JAZUBN010000041.1:0-41778 GCA_045638565.1 Oscillospiraceae bacterium
CATAAGAAAAACATAACTATACTGTATGATAATAACATAAAAGAAAAGGAGTAATTATGGAAAAAGAAACAATACTTGATCAGCTTTTCGATACAGATCATCCGGAAGATATTCTTGATAAAACACGCCCGTTCAGAGAACTTATGATGCACTACAGCTGTGCTATGCTTGAAGTTCAGACAAAGCTTGAAGTTCTCAATGCAGAAATGGCTCTTCACAGTAGTCGCAACCCATTTGAATCTATCAAATGCAGACTCAAGAGTCCTATGAGCATCGTCAATAAAATGAAACGCAAAGGTCTTCAGCCTACGGTTGAATGTATTGAAAATAATATTTTTGATATCGCAGGTGTACGTGTAATCTGTTCCTTCCCAAGCGATATTTACAAGTTGGCAGAAAGCCTTATGGCGCAGGATGATATTCGTGTTTATAAAGTCAAGGATTACATAGCAGATCCAAAGCCAAACGGATACAGAAGCCTTCATCTCATACTTGAAATACCTATTTTCCTTTCTGTAAAGAAGAAATATGTAAAAGTGGAAGTTCAGTTCAGAACAATTGCAATGGATTTCTGGGCAAGTCTTGAACACAAACTCAAGTATAAGAAGGAAATCGGGGAAGCAGAGGATATCGCAGCTGAACTTAAGCAATGCGCAGAAGATATCAGTCGTGTTGATATTGAAATGCAGCGTATTCGAGATAGAATTGATGGTATTTAGTAAATAAAAAAGCAGCCATTTGGCTGCTTTTTTATTTGTTTTCTTTGAATAATTGAATTATTTTTTGAATTTCTTCTTTGTGAATGCTGTCTTTTGTATAAACAAAATTAAACTCATGGGCAACATTCCAGTTGCAAAGCTTCATCTGAGAAAGGGTGCCGCGTCTTATTTCTTCACCGGCTGCTGCATAGTACATAAAACTTATACCTGCATTGTAAGAAACAAGTTTTTTGATGGCATTAAGGCTTCCGATTTCGAGAGTTCCGTTAAAACTATCGGGAGAAAGATTCTTTTCAAAAAGAACATTCTCAAAGATTGCACGTGTGCCGGAGCCTTTTTCGCGCAAAATAAGCCTGTTGTCAAGGAGATTTTCCACAGAGCATGATTCTTTGGCATGAATACAGTCGGGAGCACATATTCCAATAAATGGTTCATTTCTGAACAGGCTGTAATCATAACGGGATTTATCGAAAAATCCTTCGATTACAGCAAAGGAAATATCACCGTTTTCCAGCTTTTTGAGAAGAATGGAGGTGTTTTCAACATACATATTGAAATGTATATCGGAACGTGTCTTCATAATGTGTGAAATGATATCGGGCATTATATATTCGCCGATTGTAAGTGTAGCACCAAATGAAATTACGGTGTTTCTGTTCGCGGAAAGATCATCCTTTATCTTTTTGCAGTCTACAGCGATGCGTTTTGTATAATCGTACAGTTTACGGCCTCTGTCTGTAAGCGACAACTCTTTACCGGTGTATGCAAATAGTTTACCATTGTAAATGGTTTCAAGATATTTAATATGCTGTGAAACAGCAGGTTGAGTTATATGCAGGTATTCAGCTGTCTTTGTATAGCTTTTTATCTCACATAAAGCGAGAAATGTTTCATGACGGAAGTCTATCATAATGGAAAATTAAGCGAGAATAATGAACTTAAGCGCAAAGTACCATGAAACAAGAGCGATAATAAGAGCCGGGAGATACATCAAATAGCACTTATAAAGATCCTTCATGCTTGTTGTGAAATATTCAAGAGTGAGTACCTGACACATATGAATTGGGGATGTGAAGTATGCAAAGAAGCCTACTGCGTACATAAGATATGCGAAGAGAAGAATCATGTTATAGGAAGTTGCGACAGGGAGAATAAGCGGATAGACAACAGCGAGAGAAGGCTGGAAGTTACCCATGGAGAATGAAAGAATACCAACTGCAACGATAACGATGATTTCAACAGGAACACCGCCATTTACCATGGAAACGATGAATTCGTTGAGCTCAGTAAGACCGCCAACAACTGTCTTGAAGAGAAGAATGCCAAGAACGGAAAGAGTCATCTTGACATTAATACCCTTTACAACGAGAACTGCAGGATTTTCTTCCAGCTTATACTGAGCATCTTTTTTTGCATCGAACTGATTTACAATAATCGCAACAAGGATACCGATTGGAAGGGAGAAATGAATAGGAAGTCCTGTAGAAACGGTCATCACGATGCTGACCCAGATAGGAGAGGAGTAAAGAGCAAAGCCTTTGATGTGGTTCAGATATTCTTTTGAAGAAATCTTTTCCGGCTTTTTATCCTTAACACCGCGGAGAAGAGAAATATAACCGAGCGCAAACATCACGATTGTAATAGGAAACTGAATCTTGATAAAATCAAAAAGTTCAAATCCGCCAAGCTGGGATGCCAGAATAATTGTTGGGGAAAGCGGATAAGAGAAGAAGAGGCCATGACGGAAAATCATATTGATAGCGGCTCTTTTTGCATTAGCAAGATTGAGTTTGTCGCCGAGTTTGTCAACAACAGGACATGACATGAGAGCGCCGCCGGCGACCTGAAGCAAACCGATAATTGTTGGAGCAAGAAGGATAGTAGCCTTTGCACTCTTGAGAATCTGTTCCAGATGTTCAATCATTCGATCGAGCATTTTATATCTGTTCATAAGATAACCCATAATGGAAATGAACAGAATTGTCAGTGTCATAGTATATGTAAGTGGGTCATTTACCATGGTTATAAGTACGTGACCAAAATCACCAAGGCCCTTACCGTTGATGAAAAGCATTACTATAGATGCGATGAGTAATGCAAGACCGAGCTGTACCTTCTTGTTTACAAGAACAAGCAAAAGAAGTACAACTGCAGCAAGTTTTAATACGATCATACAAGTCTCCTTTGATATTATTATAATAACTTATATTTTATCATAAACCAATGTGATATACAATATAAAAATAATTTTTTTATAAACCATTTGTATGGTCAAAAAATGTTTACAAAATGATAACTTTGTTATATAATTATATTGTAATGCTCAAATCAGGGGGTGTAGTATGCTTTTACTCAGCAAAAATAATGCGTTGCTTTCCAAATGGTCGGGCGGCACAACTGCTCAGCTTATGATTTTTCCGGAAAGCTCTGAATATAAAGATAGAGATTTTGACTTCAGAATATCTGTTGCAACAATAGATGATGAGACAAGTGTGTTTACAAGCCTGCCTGATTATCACAGATATATGGTCGCTCTTTCTGAACAGATAAATATTACCAATAATGATATGCCTGTAGAACTTAAAAGATGCGAACTTTACGAATTTGAAGGCTATGATAAGGTTGAAAGCTTTGGTAAGGCTACAGATTTAGGCATTATGTGCAGAAGAGGCAAGTGCCATGCTGATGTACGCGTTGTGGAATATGAAATGGGGCAGGTAATCAGCGAAGATGCCCAGTATGGATATATTGCAACAGGATATGCTGAAGCCGATGTTAATGGCATAGTTGTTCGGTCGCAGCATGCAGCGGTTGTCTATATTGATATTTTTTATGACCTTAAGCTTGTAAAGCCTGAGCTGAAGCACAGGGAAATTTGGGAAAAGGCTATTACAGAATTCAAGGTGGCGGGTGAAACTCCTGTGCCGTCAGCTATGACGGACGGAAATGGAGATTTTGATTCTTTCCTTGCGGAAACCGACAAATCTGAAAAAATGCCCTTCTGTGAATGGAATGAAAAGGGCGGATTTATGATGTCGCCGCAGAATACATGGTTTTTGACAGATGCAAACGAATCAAAGCTTATAGGTGCGATTTCATGCAGAAGACTGCTTACCGATAAACTCCGAGAAAGAGGCGGTCATATCGGTTACGGTATTGTTCCTTCTGAAAGAAGAAGAGGATATGCAATCAAGATGCTTGGAATGTGTCTTGAAGAATGTAAAAAAATTGGACTTGCAGCGGTTGTTATCACCTGCGCTGCCGATAATATTCCATCTAAAAAGACTATTATACATAATAATGGTGTTCTTTATGGAACAGGAACGGATAAAGATGGCGAGGAGTATGAAAAGTATTACATACTCACTCTTTAATATAAATTACAAAGGAAGTGTAAAATGGCAAAACTTGAACTTATGAGCCCTGCCGGTTCACTGGAAAGTATATACGCAGCGGCAAGAGCGGGGGCGGATGCCATATATTTTGGCGGCGGTGACTTCAATGCCAGAAGAAATGCCAAGAACTTTTCCAATGAAGAATTGGAAGAAGCTATAAAATATCTTAAAATCAGAGGCAAGCATAGCTATATCACGGTAAATACTCTTCTTACAGACAGAGAACTTAAGGAACTGTATGGATTCCTGAAGTTTCTCAACGAAGCAGGCGCAAGTGCTGTTATTGTTCAGGATCTTGCAGTAGCGAAGATGATACACACAGCCTTTCCTGATATGCCTATGCATGCATCCACTCAGCTTACAGTTCATAATCTTGCAGGCGCACTGCAGATGAAGGAACTTGGGTTCTCACGTGTTGTTCTTTCTCGCGAACTTCCGTTGAGCGAAATCAAATATATTACAGAAAATTGTGGTATAGAAACAGAAGTTTTTGTGCACGGTGCGCTTTGTATGTGCTATTCGGGTCAGTGCTATTTCTCCGGGCTTGTTGGCGGACGAAGCGGTAACAGAGGTCTTTGCGCCCAGCCTTGCAGAATGCAGTACGGAGTGGGTAACGGTCAGCAGAAAGCTGTGCTCAGCCTTAAGGATCTTTGTCTTGCAGAACAGCTCAATGAACTTGTAAAGGCAGGGGTTTCCTGTGCTAAAATTGAAGGCCGAATGAAACGTCCGGAATATACAGCTTATGTGACAAATGTTTACAGAAAGGCTATAGACAGCGGCAAAATGCCTACAAGAGATGAGATGGACAAGCTCAGAACTCTTTTCTCAAGAGATGGCTTTACTCAGGGATATTTCAATGACAAAAAGGGCAGTGATATGTTCGGCATGAGAGAAGAAGGCGATCCTAAGAAGCTTAAGGCTATTTATAAGGAAGCACAGGCTCTTTATGCAGGAGAAGAAGATCCATCGATTCCGGTTGATGCATATGTTTATGCTCATTCCGGAGAAAAAATAAGAATTTCTATGCGTACGCATGATGGTTACGCATATGAATGTTACGGTATGGTGCCGGAAAAAGCAAATCACAGACCAACAGGCTCTGAAGAAATTGTAAACAGCCTTAAAAAGACAGGCGGTACAGCTTTCTATATGGCTGATGTCAAGGTGGATATGGAGTATGGGCTGAAGATTCCGCTTTCTGCAATAAACGCTATGAGAAGACAGGCGCTCGATGCGCTTACTGCTCAGCGTAAGGTGCAGCAACCAAGACGTGAACTTGAATGGCATGCAGGCTATATGCGTACAAATTCAAAGGAAAAGCCAAAATATATTTTCTCATATACAAAAACTGAGCAGATTACGAGAAAAGCTCTCATGTCTAAGCCGGAATATATTTACATTCCACTCGCTGAGTGCTATAATAATATTCAGGCTTTTGAAAAACTTCGTAAAACAGGGCAGAAAATTGCTGTTGTTATGAATCGTATCATGTATGACAGAGAATGGCCTGAAGTCAAAAAGCAGCTTGAAGCTGTAAAGGATGCAGGCATCGACAGTGTCGTATGTACAAACGTCGGTCATCCTTATCAGCTCAGAGATATGGGATTTGAGCTGAGAGGTGACTTTGGTCTTAATGTATTCAATTCCCAGACAATGAAGCAGTTCAGAAGTCTTGGCGTAAACTGTCAGACACTTTCATTTGAACTCAATTTTGCTCAAATACGAGATATCTCAAAATGCTGTGAAAGTGAGCTTATTGTATATGGCAGACTTCCGCTTATGATAACTGAGAATTGTGCCATTAAAAACAGAACAGGTAAGTGCTCCTGCAAAGATGGATATGGCGAAATCACAGATAAGACAGGCAGAACATTCCCTATCATGCGTGAAGAAGGCTGCAGAAATACAATCTATAACAGTGATATGCTTTTCTGGGCAGACAAGAAATCTCAGTATTCCAATATCGGTATTACGTATGCGCGTCTTAACTTCACAACTGAAAACGGTTATGAATGTGATAAGGTTATTGGTGCGTATGTAAATGATGAGGCATATATGCCTGAAAGAATGACAAGAGGTCTTTATCAGAGAGGTGTTGAGTAATGAATATACGCCTTATTGAAAGAGACGGAATGAAGCCGGACGTGCCGAAGTATCAGACTGCAGGTGCAGCCGGAATGGACCTTGCAGCATTTGTAAAAGAGTCAGTTACAATAGAAGCGGGTGGAAGAGCAAAGATTCCTACGGGTATCGCAATAGAGCTTCCTGATGAAAACTGCGCAGGTTTTGTAATGGGAAGATCATCGTTGGGTGCAAAGTATGGCGTTTGTCCTGCAAATGGCGTAGGGCTTATCGACAGCGATTACAGAGGCGAGATCTTTGTAACACTGCAGAATAACGGCAATGAAGATTTTGTTGTAAATAACGGCGACAGAATCGCCCAGCTGGTTGTTGTAAATATCAGAAGGCCTGAACTTGTTGTGACAGATAAATTATCTGATACAATAAGAGGTGAAGGTGGCTTCGGCAGCACAAATAAGTAAAACACACGTTTTAAGTGTTTTTAATAAAATATTATATAAAAGAGGTATGAAAAATGAAATTCCATGTTTATGATGTAGTTCGCGGCGGCGAATATGATATGACAAGAGAAGAGCTTGTATACCAGGTTCAATATATGGACCGTATGCTTAACTTCTGCTTTGACCATGTGCGTAACGACCCTGAAGAATATCTTTTCTGGGACAAGGAATCCTGGATGATCGAAGATGCTTCCAGAAGACGTTTTATCCGTTACTACGAACTCAAGGGTAAGGTTCTCCGTGATATGACAGGTCACAACATCCACGACCTTGCATTCGAATTCCACCCAGAAGAAGCTATCAGAATCGAACTCGCATAATTTAAATTTATTATATTTTTTAATATTATAAGGAGGAGAATATGAATAAGATCACAAGCCCGAGAGAGTTTTTTGGCGTTGAACCAGGTGCGGATCGCACAATTATCCGCTGGGATAAGATTTGTGATTATTTTGAACTGCTTCAGAAAGAAAGCCCATGCATTCAGGTAACTGATATGGGTCCGTCCACAGAAGGCAATAAGTTCCTTAAAGTCATAATTACCTCTGAAAAGAACATGAAGAATCTTGAAAAGTACAGAAAGATCTCCATGTCTCTTGCTGATCCAAGAGGTCTTACACAGGCACAGATTGATGCTATGGTAAAGACAGGTAAGACAGTCAGTGTTCAGTCTATGAGCCTTCACGCAAGTGAAATAGGCGGCACACAGATGGCGCCTGTTCTTGCACACAGCCTTCTTTGCGCAGATACAGAAGAAAAGAAGAATATTCTTGATAATGTAATCTTTGTAATGGTTCCTTGCTTCAATCCTGACGGTCAGCTTATGGTGTGCGACTGGTACAATGAAAAGCTTGGTACACCTGATGAAGGTGCAGGACTTCCTTGGCTCTATCACAAATATACAGGTCACGATAACAACCGTGATGCATTTGCACAGAATATCATTGAATCCCGC
Organism: Oscillospiraceae bacterium; assembly: GCA_045638565.1. Lineage (GTDB taxonomy): Bacteria > Bacillota > Clostridia > Oscillospirales > Butyricicoccaceae > SIG471. The sequence continues at coordinate 7,652 of JAZUBN010000041.1, forward strand.
TATATGGGTCAGATTTTGTTCCATGAATGGATGCCACAGAGCTATCAGGACCACCATCATATGGGCTCTTATGGCGCACGTCTCTTTATTGCTCCATATTGTGAACCTGTCAGACCATATACAGATCCACTTATCTGGCGTGAACTCAGCCTTTATGGTGCAACAATGTCCTATAAGTGCGAAGAAGAAAATATCACAGGTATTTCTAACAGCACACAGTATCCGGGCTGGGGCCACTATGGTTATCATTGGCTTACAAACAGCCATAATATTGCTGGTATGCTTACAGAGTCCGCAAGTGCAAGACTTGCTACGCCACTCTATATCCACCCAACACAGCTTCAGGGCAACAATGACCTGACAATGCCTGCATATGAACAGCACGGCTACTTCCCACATCCATGGGAAGGCGGTTGGTGGAGACTTTCGGATATCGTTCTTCAGCAGTATACAGTAGCTATGGCACTTCTTGATACTATGGCTAAAAACAGAGAACAGATTCTTAAGAATATGGCTCAGAAGGCTCTTCGTCAGACACAGCGTGGTGCAGAAGATGTTGAAAAGGCATTTATTATTCCTGCTGAACAGCACGACATTGGCACTATGCATAAGCTCATCAAGATTCTCCTCGATCAGAATATTGATGTTAAGGTTGCAATCAGCTCAATTACAGCTGGTGGCAAGATGTATCCAGCTGGTTCCTATATCGTACCACTTGATCAGCCAAAGTATGGTGTTGTAAAGAATCTTCTTGATGTTACAATTCATCCTGATAATCCATTTACACGTACACCTGACGGTGCTCATACAGCATTTGATGCTGCGGCTGATACAGTTGCTGAATATATGGGCGTTGTATGTGAACCTGCAAATGGTGAAGTCAAGGGCAGAATGAAGAAGGTAACAGAAGTTCCTAAGTTCGATATCGCAATCGAAAAGGCAACAGGTTATGTTATCTCTGCTAAGGAAAATAACGGCTATAAGGCTGCAAACCTCCTTATGAAGGCTGGCTATGCTGTTTCCAGAATCGATACATGTCCATGGAGAGACTTCTATGTAGAAGGCGATGCAGAAAAGCTTGGCGAAATCCTCAAGGGCTTCAAGTTCAGAATGGTTGACAAGGCTCCTGCAAAGCTTACAGCTATCAAGCCTCTCAAGGTCGCTATGTACCAGAGATACTTCGGTGGTAACGCTGATGAAGGCTGGGCAAGACTTGTTCTTGAAAACTTCGCATTTGATTATACAACAGTATTCGATAAGGATATTATCGGCGGCACATTGGATAACTTTGATGTTCTTATTCTTCCAAGTGATGATAAGGAAATGCTCATTGGTCCAATGAACTGCAAGAATTCTCCTAATGTACAGAGACTTCTCTCTTATATGGGTACTCCACCAGCAGAATATCAGAGTGGTCTTGGTGTAGAAGGCGGAAAGAAGATTGCTGAGTTTGTAAATAACGGTGGTAAGCTTCTTGCTGTCAATAAATCCTGTAATTACGCTATCGAAACACTTAATCTTGCCGTACAGAATATCGTTGCAGGTTTGCCTCTCGGCAAGTTCAATACACATGGCTCTACACTCAATGTAAATATCGATAATCAGGATGTAACTGCTTACGGTATGCCAAAGCAGGGTCTTGTATTCCATTGGGATGGTCCTGTATTCAAGATTACAGAAAGAGCACAGGCTTATAAGTACAAGTATGTTGTTAAATATCAGGATAAGAACGTACTTAAGAGCGGTTTGCTTAATGGTGAAGATCTCGTTAAGAATAACGGTGCAGTCGTAAAGGCTGAAGTTGGCAAGGGCAGTGCAGTTCTTTATGGTGTATCACCAATGAACAGGGCACAGACTCACGGCACATTCAAGCTTATCTTTAACGAACTTTATCAGTATTAATATAAATTATAACGCAGGGCGGAATTATTTCCGCCCTGCTGATATTCCCTTATGGAGGAAAAAATGAAATTATCTCTTGTTATTCCGGGTTATAATGAGGAAAAAATTATAGCTTCTACAATCGAACAGTGCGAAAGCTATCTTTCTCAGAATTTTACTGATTTTGAGCTTATTTTTGTCGACGACGGCAGTCGCGATAAGACGAAGGAAGTCGCTATGGGCGCAAGTAAGCTGAAAAGCACTAAAATAATAGGTTACCCAGCTAATAAGGGTAAAGGATGCGCTGTAAGAACCGGTGTTCTTGCTTCAACAGGTGATGTTGTTGTCTATACAGATGCAGACCTTGCATTTGGTCTTGATGTTGTCAAGCGAGCTTATGATGAAGTTACAACCAGAAAGCTTGACCTTCTTCTTGGAAGCAGACAGAATGATGGATATGTAAATTACCCATTTATTCGCAAGGTTGCATCAAGGGTTTTCCTTATGGTGCTGAGAATGTTTGGTCTCAAATATTCCGACAGTCAGTGTGGTATAAAGGGTCTTAACGGCAATTTTGCAAGAAAAGTTTTTGCAAAGTGCACAACAGACAGATTCGCATTTGACTTTGAAATGATTCTTATTGCAGAAAAGTTTAAGGGTAAGATTGGTGAATTCGAGGTTAAAATTGTAAATCACAGAGAATCATCTGTCAATATTATTAAAGATAGCATAAATATGCTGAAAGAGCTTGTAAGGATTAAGAAATATGTCCGAAAGATTTAAGAAAGCTATAAAAACAGAAGAGTTTATCATAGGGTTTGCATGTTTTGCATTGCTCATGGTAAGATATTTCTGGCAGGGGCTGGAATATTATCCACAGATGGACGACTACATACAGTATCATAATTATTCAGCTGTCTATGGGAGCGTGGGTGCTGCTGTGGAAAATCTTGGCCTGCTCAGGGCAAGACCACTGGCTGGCATTATGGATATTGCTGTCTGGTCAAAGCTGTGGGGGAATATGCATATTGCGGTAATTAGTATATCGATTATGTATGTAATTTCCGGCTTACTTTTCAAAAAAGTCTTTGAAAAGTATTTCAGAATGTCAAATCTGTTTTTGGTAATATATCTGCTTTCGCCATTTTTCTTTGAAGCGGTTTATTGGGTATCAGCTTCATCAAGAATTGTGGTGGGGCTTTTCTTTGCGTCTGTGGCACTGTATTTATTTCAGAAATATTTTGAGACAGATTCAATAAAAACACTCATTTTGTCATTCGTATTTCAGTTGATTGCATTCTGCTTTTATGAGCAGGCGATGGTCATATCAATAACGATTACAATGTTTATTGGTATTTTTCAGCTGTTCAGAAAGAATATGCGATGTTTCACAGCATTTCTTACATTTGTAAATGTGGTGTTCTATTACCTTATAACAAACATTCAGAGTAGCAGTGTTCTCTATGACAGCCGAATGAAAATAATCCTTCCGTTTATTGGAAAAGGATTTCTGGAAAATTTCGATGACAGTAAGAAACAATATATTGAAATATTTGCTGATGGCTTCAGAAACATAGGTATTAACGGATTTGTAAAGGGTATTAACATTACACATAATTTTGCCGGAATAATAGTCATTATAACTACAATATTGGTTTGTGCGCTTTTTATCATGGCAGGTTTCAGATTTGCAGGAACAGATAATGGCAATAGAAAGTTTAGTATATTGCTTGCAATTCCAACATCACTTTTGATTGCTCTTGCACCGCTCACTCCTTTTTTTGTAATTGAAAATGCTTACATTCCAATGCGAAATGGTATGATGGCAATGCTTGGTATAGCAATGTTTGTTGATATTCTTATAACTGCAATTTTGAAAGACAAACGTGCTGTCAGTCTTATATGTACTGTAATGGCATTTTGCTTTACAGTATCAGCGTTTTCGGAACTTGATACATATAGGTTATCTTATCTTGAGGATTCAAGACTTGCTGACGCTGTCGCGCAGGTTGAACTCACAGATAGTACTGCAATTATAGGCATTGATGAGCATTGGGTTAAAGACCAGAACTTTATGTACAAGGAACATGTGTCTGCTACAAGCGGAAGTGCATGGTCACTTACTGGTATGCTGAGATGCAGGCTCGGAAATCAGCAGCTTTCACTGGTTACTCCTATTTCGGCGGAAGTGCCATATATGAGTTGGAGCTATGAAAGCAAGAAACTTTCCAATTTTGACAAGGCATATCATTATACAGATGGTCAGCTCATTGAGCTGGAATGTGAGCAGACAGAAGAAAAGACATACGAATTGACATATGAAGGCGCTCCGTATGCAAAGATGTATGACCAGAAGGGTATGGGAGTATTTGAAATCTATGATAAATAAACTTATTGATTTTATAAAAAGCGAAAAGTTCAAAAAACTGTTTAAGTTTGGATGTATAGGGGTTCTGAACACATTGGTTGACTATGGCTCATTTGCGATGTTTCATTATCTGTTTGGATTCGGAAAGTTTTTATCTCAGTTTCTTGCAGTAGTTGTAGCGGCAACCAACAGTTATATTCTGAACAACAATATCACTTTTAAGAAAGAAAAGCAGAGTGGACTTAAGGCATATCTCAAATTTATGAGCGTAAACTTTGTTTCCATCGGAATGAGTCTTGTTATGATGTACCTCTTCTCAGATGTACTTGGCCTTAAACCAATAATCGCAAAGATTCCAATTTCCATCTGTACAATTCTTCTCAGCTTTACTGTATACGACAAGCTGGTATTTATAAAGAAAAAGTAGTCATAAAAAAGGGGATAAATATGAATACTGGAAATATTGAACACGGCAAATATAAGGGGATCAACCGTGAAGAAATCATTGAACATATCGGAATGAACCTTGAGCACGCAAGACATGTTGAAAACGAAAGATTGAGCCTTAACTCTATCTTTTCGGCTATCGTAGCCGGTGTGCTTGCGTTTACACTTGGCACAGATAATTATTTTGTCGGATTTTTCAGTATGACATTTATGATTGCATTGTGTGTTCTTTCAATGCTTCTCAATAAAAGATGGACAGACGTATTTGCTGCACATACAAAAACAGCACAGATGCTTACAAAAGAACTGTATGGTGATGAGATGCAGCTTAATGATTTTTACTATCATAAGCATACACCTGATACTTCTAAGTTTGGACCATTTATTACGAAGCTTGTAACTATAAGAACAGCGCATCTTTTCAGTGGTTTTTATTGGCTTATTTTTGTTATGGTTACAGCATTATGGTTGTTCTATGGAATAAATCTTATAATTTCATTTGTACGACTTTTTATATAAATTATTTAATCTTATGTATTAAGGCTTGCGGTTGCAGGCCTTATGTGTTTTATTAAGAAAATTGTGGAGGAGAAAATGGCAAGAGTAATTAAACCTGAAGATACAACAAGAGCATCCGCTTATGACTTATGGATGAAAGCACCAAATCCGATGGTAAGCTTTTTTAAGACACTTGATGTGACACGTCTTGTAAAGATATCAGGAAAGAAAAAACTGAAATTCAATATGCTTTTAAACTATTGTATAGGTAAAGCAGCTTCAGATATTAAAGAGTTCTACATTCTTCCGGTTGGAGATGAATTGATTCAATATGACACTATTGCAGTAAATACAATCGTGAAAAATAAGTATGGCGAGGTCAGCTCTTGTGATATTTTGTATATGGGTGATCTTGATCAATTTAACTCAGATTATCTCAGATATACAAGAGAAACAGCTGAAACTTGCATAGACAGAGATTTATCGGAAAACAGTATGGTTATTGGCACATCTGCAATTGTAGATACAGAAATTGATGGTGCTGTTGGAATGAACAGCGGCATTTTTAATAATCCTTTTATGATATGGGGAAAATATCGTAAAAAATGGTTAAGATACTATCTTCCGGTATCTTTTCAGTTCCATCATACACAGATGGACGGTGCACACGCAGGCAGATTCCTGGAAAATCTTCAGAGAGAAATAAACAGTATAAGATAAATGTAAATGTATCATATATTGAAATAAAAGTATTTATATGCTATAATTAATAAAATAGAATTGTCATAAAAAGAGGAGACTAAATGGAGTATATAATCACAGTTATTGGTGGCGTGACGATAATTCTCCTGCTTATTATTATTGCGGTTCAGCTGAAAATACTTTCGCAGAATAAAAGAGATGATGAAAGACGATATATTGAACAACAGTTTTCGCAGCTTTTGGCAAGACAGGATGCATTGAACAGTAAAATCAACGATGATTTTCGCAGAATTGCGCAGTATCTTAATGATAGTACTATGCAAAACGAGCAAAAGCTTGAAAACATAAGAAAAACTCTTTCATACAGCATCGCAAGAATGTCGGAAGATAACACAAGACATCTGGATAATATCCGCAATACAGTTGATGAAAAATTGCAGGATACACTTGATAAAAAGCTGAATGAATCTTTCAAAATAGTTTCTGAAAGACTCGAACAGGTTTACAGAGGTCTTGGTGAAATGCAGAACATAGCATCAAGTGTTGGAGATTTGAAAAAAGTTCTTTCCAATGTTAAGACTCGCGGTGTACTTGGTGAAGTGCAACTTGGGGCAATAATTGAGCAGATTCTTTCGCCTGAGCAATATGAACGTAATGTAGCTACGAAAAAGGGAAGTCAGGCAAATGTTGAATATGCGGTTAAATTGCCGGGTGATGAATATGGACCTGTATGGCTGCCTATTGATGCAAAGTTTCCTGCAGATGCTTATTCGAATGTAGTGGATGCATATGAAAGCGGAGATACGGCAGCGATTGAATTTGCTCTCCGTCAGCTTAAAGACAGACTGCGTTCATTTGCAAAAGATATCAGCACAAAATATATTTCGCCGCCGGATACAACAGATTTTGCTGTTATGTTCCTTCCTTTTGAAGGATTATATTCAGAAGCTGTTCGTATGGGTATGGTGGAAATATTGCAAAATGAGTATAAGATAAATATAGCAGGGCCAACAACTATGGCGGCTTTGCTTAACAGCCTTCAGATGGGATTCAAGACTCTGGCTATACAGAAAAGATCGGGAGAAGTATGGAATGTGCTTGGAGCGGTAAAAAATGAATTTGATGCATTTGCATCCGTTCTCGAATCTGCACAGAGAAGAATCAATCAGGCTAATGATGACCTTGATAAACTCATTGGTGTACGAACAAGAAAAATTCAGCGAACACTTAAAGATGTTGAATCAACGGCATACGATATAAAATCATTGGAAGAGGAATAATATGTATAAACTTATAAAAACTAATGGCAAGGCAAGACGCGGTGAGTTTACAACGGCACATGGCACTGTACAGACTCCTGTGTTTATGAATGTAGGTACACAGGCGGCTATCAAGGGCGGTCTCGATGCTACAGATCTGGAGAAAATCGGCTGTCAGGTTGAACTTTCCAATACGTATCATCTTCATGTCCGTCCGGGCGATGAAGTTGTCAAAAAGCTTGGCGGTCTCCACAAGATGATGAACTGGGATAAGCCAATTCTTACAGACAGCGGCGGATTCCAGGTGTTTTCTCTTGCAAAACTTCGTAAGATAAGTGAAGAAGGGGTTAATTTTAATGCTCATACCGATGGTCATAAGATTTTTATGGGACCTGAAGAAAGTATGAAGATTCAGTGGAACCTTGGCTCTGATATTGCTATGGCATTCGATGAATGCATTGAAAATCCTGCGCCTTACGATTATGTTAAGAAATCTTGCGAAAGAACTACAAGATGGCTTGAAAGATGTAAAATTGCGCTTGATGAACTTAAAAAGAGAGAAGATACAGTAAATCCTGGTCAGATGCTCTGGGGCATCAATCAGGGTGGTACTTACGAAGACCTTCGCGTATGGCATATGAAGGAAATTGCAAAGCTTGATCTTCCTGGGTATGCTATTGGAGGTCTTGCGGTTGGTGAATCGACAGAGGATATGTACAGAATTATTGATGCTGTTGCCCCACATATGCCGGAAGATAAGCCAAGATATCTTATGGGTGTTGGTACACCAGTCAATATTATTGAGGCTGTCTCACGCGGTATCGACTTCTTTGACTGTGTAATGCCTGCGAGAAATGCACGTCATGGACATATTTTTACATCTCAGGGTATTCTTAATATCAAAAATGCCAAGTATGAGCTTGATACAACTCCACTTGATCCTGAATGTGATTGCCCTACATGCAGAAACTTCTCTAAAGGATATATCAGACATCTTTACAAAGCAGGTGAAATGCTTGGTATGCGTCTTTGTGTTACACACAATCTTTATTTCTACAACAAACTTATGGCTGATATAAGAGAAGCTATTGATAATGACAGATTTGACAGTTTCAAGGCTGAAAAGATTGCATTATATGAAAAAAGAATATAAAGGAGAATGAAAAATGACACCTGAAATGACACAAATGCTTATGTCTTTGGGATGGATTGTACTTACTTTTGCACTTTTCTATTTTGTGCTTATCCGTCCTCAGAAGAAGAGAGAAAAAGAAGAGAAAGCAATGCTCAATGCGCTTAAAGTTGGCGATAATGTAATTACTATCGGCGGAATTACAGGTAAGATCGTTTCCATCAAGGATGATTTGCTTGTTATTGAAACAGGTGCAGACCGAGTAAAACTTAATTTCCAGAGATGGGCTATTCGTTCTGTCGAAAATAAATAAACACAGTAATAAAAATATAAGACCTCTGATATATTTTAAGTATGAATATATCGGAGGTTTTTTATATGAAAGGAAATGTGTTGATTCCGTGGCGCAAAATAATTGCATCGTCTGTGATGACATTATTCTTGATTTTTATTCTTGGATTCTTTAATGCATTGTTGTGCAGCAGCTATTTTATTACAATAACTACGGCACGTATGCTTATGTTTGTGGTTGTATTTTTGGCAGCGTTTTCCTCGCTGTTTATAGTTAAAACAAAAGATAAAAATATCCTGTATACAGTGTTATCTGTTTTCATTTCTTTTGTGATGCTGATAATTCTTGGAATGTTTGTGGGATATGATTTCAATGGCAAATATACGATATGGATATTTGCAACTTTATGTATGGCAGCTATTCTTAATAGTATAATAAAGGCTTCAATTTAATAAAAATAAGCTCCGAAATGTTCATCGGAGCTTATTTTTGTCATAAATCAATTTTTAGAAAATATAATATAGTACAAATGTAATTTCAGATAAAGGAGAAACAGGTGTATATATGGAACTTAAAAGAAAACAGATAGAAAGACTGGAGCTGGTTTTATCAAGAGAAGAAGTGCTGGAGAGCGGTACAGAGTTAATAATTCCCGATGGTTGTTCTGATGTAATAAGGGTGGCAGTTTCATCTGCAAATATAATTGTTAAGGAAAAAAACCTATCTGCAGACAGAATCAATGTTGCAGGAAATTGTGCTGTGAAGCTTCTGTGCGTTACGGAAAATTGTCATAATGGAGAAATTATACATCTTTCGATGCCACTTTCACATGTTATTTCTGATTCGGAAATTGATTTGAACTGTAAGATCATATGTAATATCAATATAATCGAATGTAATACAACGTTGATCAACTCAAGAAAAGTATCCGTTAAGGTTAAGGCAATGCTTGAAACAAAGGTATATAAATATAAGACTCTACGAATTACTACAGATATTCCAAAGGAGGATAATATTTATTGCCTGAAAAAAGAATTTTGTGATGAATATCTCGTCTGTAAAGAAGAAAAACAGCTGAGGCTGGTTGAAAATATTTCATTGGAAACAGATATAATCGAACCTTTAAGGTGGTCACTTGATTTCGTTACAGAGGATGTAAAGAATATAAATGAAAAGGTAATGGTAAGAGGCAATTGCCAGTTGAGAGTGCTTTTTATGAATAAATCAAATGGAGAGCTGCAGCGTGAAAAATATCACTTGCCATTTTCTATGGTTATCGAAAATGAACGATTTGCAAATGCAGAAAATATTGAAGCAGAATATATATGTTCTTATGCGGATGTTTCTGCAAGCAGTACAAGCACAGGATATACTTTGAACTGTGATATTATCGCAAATATTTGTGTTACAGGAAAAAGCCAGATATGTGAGCAGATTGCAGCCGATGTTTTCAACAGCAGATATGAACTTGAAACTAAGTGGGAAAAACTCAATGGCATTATGAAAATCAGCAGAGAAAAAGTCAGGAAGCAAATATCAGTCGACTTTGAAAATATAGATAATGCTGACAACGTATATGACTTTACATATTTAATAAATAATCGGATTGCAGGCAAGAAGATATATGTTTCTTTTATAATTTATGTAATATATAAAGATAAAATTAGCGATGTGTACGGAAAATACTGCAAGTGTGATTTTGAATATGAAATGCCAAACAGTTTTTTTGAAGTAAAGATAGATGCAGAAAATATATCGATTCAATGCAATGAAAAAAGTGGCATTCATCTCGATGCGGAAATGATATTTGACGTAAGTTTTGGAAGTACAATTGAAACGCAGCAGATTTTGTCATGCAATATTCTCGAAGATAGCCTTAAAACAAAAAAGAATGATGCATCGCTTGTGCTCAGAAAGGTTGCGCCCGGAGAAACTATGTGGGATATTGCCAAAAAGTATAATACATCTCCGGACGCAATTGCTCAGACCAATAAAATTGAAGATGATATTAATGATATCAGCGGACGCCTGATTATGATTCCGATAGTTAAATAGGAGGAGAAATAATATGGATAATATCAATGTGTATCAACATATTGCGAAAAGAACTAAAGGCGATATTTATATCGGAGTTGTTGGTCCGGTCCGAACAGGAAAATCAACATTTATAAAAAGCTTTATGGAAGCTCTTGTTATTCCTCAGATAGAAGATGTTTATCTGAGGGAAAGAGCCATTGATGAGTTGCCCCAAAGTGGATCAGGAAGAACAATAATGACGTCAGAGCCTAAGTTTGTTCCGGAAGAAGCTGTAAGAATTACAATAGATGATGCTGCCTGTGCCAACGTTCGACTTATTGACTGTGTTGGATATATGGTGGATGGTGCGCTTGGAGAATTCGAAGGTGAGAAGGAGAGAATGGTGACAACACCATGGTTTGATACCGAAGTTTCTCTTAAAGAAGCAGCCGAAATGGGCACATATAAGGTGATTTCAGAACATTCAACAATAGGCATTGTTGTGACGACGGATGGTACTATTGGAGAAATCAGCAGGGATAAATATTATGAAGCAGAAAAAAGAGTGGTTGAGGAACTGATAAAAATCAATAAACCATTCGTGATTATTGTCAATAGCAAAGAACCTGAATCTGCAAAATGTAAAAGTTTATGTGCACAGCTTGAAGAATTGTATGGGGTTACAGTGCTTGCTGAAAACTGTGCAAATCTTGGGAAGAATGACATCGATAATATTCTTAAAAGTGTCTTATATGAATTCCCTGTAAGTGAAATGAGTTTTGATTTCCCTGAATGGATCACAACACTTCCGGCTGAGCATAAAATCAGAAAGAGTTTATATGATACAATATGGGAAAAATGTAGTAATATCAAAAAACTCCGTGATGTAAATGCAAATATGGAGCAGATATCTGAATGTCAGTTCGTTGATCAAATTACTGTCATGCATATGGGACTTTCGGATGGTACGGTGAGCGTACATCTAAGAATTATAAAAGGTCTATTCTTTGAAATTATAAAAGAACAGACCGGAGTTGAAATTGGAAATGAAAGTGAGCTGTTGTCTGTGCTTACCGATATGGCGAAGGTTAAATGTGAGTATGACAGGCTGCAGGGAGCGTTACAACAGGTGAAGGCGACTGGATATGGGATAGTAATGCCTACACAGGATGAAATGAGCTTCTGTCAGCCGGAAATCGTACGTCAGGGTGGAAAGTTCGGCGTTAAACTCAAGGCATCTGCTCCGAGCATTCATCTGATAAAGGCAGACATCGAAACTGAAATATCTCCGATTGTAGGCTCTGAAAAACAATCTGAGGAACTTGTATCTTATCTTCTTTCTGAATTCGAAGAATCACCGGATAAGATATGGCAGAGTAATATTTTTGGTAAATCTTTAAGTGAACTTGTAAATGAAGGCCTTAATAATAAGCTTTATCGTATGCCGGAAGATGCGAGAGGCAAGCTTCAGCAGACGCTTGAAAGAATAATCAATGAAGGTGCAGGCGGGCTTATTTGTATCATTCTTTAATGGTGTGTCAATATGAAGAAAAGAAAACATTACAGAAGAAAACATAAAGGGCCTTCAGATGATAATTCAATTCGACTTCTTGTACTGAGTTTAATTATATTGCTGGCGGTTATTTTCAAAACAATAACAGGAATGAGCGCAGTAACTGTTCTGAAAGAACTGTCAATGGTTGTCACAGGGGAGCGAAGCTATACTGAAGTAATAAGTACCATTGGTAAAGCTATATCAGATGGTGCGAGAGAAAATGTAATTGCGGTATTCGGAAACGGTAACGATGTGGTGAGCGAAGATGTTGCCGAAGAGATTGTCATGCCGGTATATATAGAACCAACTGAAGAAACGGAAGAAACAACAAAAGGCAGGGCAAGTGCAATCCCTGCCTTTAATGACGAAATTACGTTTGCATCAGTTGAGCTTATAGATAATTATGAAGAATATGTAGACGATACGCGAGATGAACCATTTGAAACACCTGTGCCGGAAAATGCTGATACAGGGATATACAGTATAAGTTTTGAATATACAAGACCTTGTAGTGGAAGAGTTACTTCGCCATTTGGCTATAGAGTTCATCCTGTTACACAGGAGACAACATTTCACTATGGTATAGACCTTGCAGCAGCTGAAGGAAGCACTATCAATTCGTTTGCAGACGGAGATGTGGTTGAAAAAGGAGAAAATAGTATATTCGGTAATTATATTAAAGTGAGGCATAAAGATGGATTCGTTACATTTTATGCACATTTGAGTGAATGGTGCGTCGATAAAGGCAAAAAAGTTAAAATGGGAGAAAAAATTGGCAAGGCTGGTGCGACAGGTACGGCAATAGGTCCGCACTTGCATTTTGAAGTTCGAAAAAATAACAAGGTGATTGATCCTGCACAATATTTTTAATGACAAGAATAAGAATTACATATCCGTTTATGGTTCTTGCTGCTATATTTGTAGTTGCTGACAGCCAAAATAAATTGATTATGACACTTATGGCCATGCTTATACACGAGACAGGGCATATTGCAGGCATGATAAGCAAAAATATTCCTTTTGAAACAATAACTATAGGAATAACAGGAGCCAATATAGTTTATGGCAGCAATAAGCTTACATCATATACAGATGACATATTTATTGCAGCAATGGGAAGTTGCTTTAATTTTCTTGCGGTACTTATAGGTATTGCTGTTGAGAATGTATATGGTTATGACATGAATTATTTAATCGGAGTAAATATTTTGCTTGGTATTTTCAATATTATACCTGTAATTCCATTGGATGGCGGAAGGATAATATTGAGTATATTATCTATGATAAAAGGACCTCCTGAGGGTGAGATGATAATGCGTAGATTCGGAGTTGTAGCAGCAATTGCAGGGGTTGTATTTGGGGGTGTTCTTATTATAAAGCAAGGGAACTTTACATTGCTGATGGCATCAATTGTAGTATTAATATACAACATATAAAAAAGCTTGCTGATATTTCAGCAAGCTTTTTTATGATTAAAGGATTCGTCTTGGTTTATTGTGGGTAACAAGCGCAATTACCATACCGACAGCACAAAAGTTTGTGACAAGAGAAGTACCACCATAGCTTAAAAACGGAAGTGTCAGACCGATAACAGGGGCGAGACCCGTACACATCCCGATATTGATAAGTGTCTGAACAAGAAACATGGAGCCTATACCGACACACATGAGGGATGCCATAGGGTCATGTAATCTGGAGGCATTGTAAAAAATCTTGAAAATGAGAAGGGAAAGAAGAGATATAAGAACCATACATCCCACAAAACCAAATTCTTCTGCGCATACAGAAAAAATAAAATCGGTATGTTTTGCAGGGAGGAGAGAATACTGCGTCTGACGACCCTGCAGAAATCCTGAACCGGTAAGGCCGCCTGCACCGATGGCAAGACGGGATTGCTTTGCCTGATATGCGTATTTTTCTGAGGCAGATGGATCCCATACAACTTTGATTCTCAGCTGCTGATATGGCGCAAGAAGATATTTATATATGAATGGAAGTGATGCGCCTCCTGCAACTGCACCCGGAATAATCCATCTCATGCCCATACCGCTGGCGAAAAGCATGAATGCCATGATGAGAATATAAGTTATTGCCATACCTAAATCGTGTGAAAAAAGATATACAAAACCGATAACAATTCCACCATGTGCAAGTAATGCGAAAACAGAGGAAGGGCTATTGATTTTTTCTGAAACAAGCGTGATATGCTTTGCAAATGTAAAGATGAAAATCAATTTACCAACTTCGCCAGGCTGAATGCCTATCCCGGCGAATCTGATCCAGCTGTTGTTGCCGGTGCCGCCATCTGTACCAAGAAACCGTACGGAAAGCAGAAAAATCAGATTGAGAATAAAGATGGGAATCCAAAAACGGCTTAGTTGTTCAAAATTGAAAAATCCTACTATAAAAAGTATAATTACTCCAAGAACAAGGGAGGCTGTCTGTACAATCATAAACTTTTCTGTATTATAGCTGCGAGTAGCACTGTATATAAGTATGAGTCCGCATACAGAAATGATTACAGATAAAATTACAAGAAACCAGTCGACTTTTTTCAGATAGTTTTTCAGTGAATCAAAAAATAATTTCATTTTTACCTCACATAGGGTTTATACTGTATAAATTGTATCATATCGTCTAAATATATTCAAGAAAATACTTTCAATTTCTTTTAGTATGTGATATAATTATATTTGAAAAGTTGCGTATTAGGGGGCACAAATGGAATATTTATCAAATAGTCCTGAAACAACGGAAAAAATAGGTGAAGAAATTTACAATAGATATAAAGATAGAAAAGTGTTTGCGCTCTATGGAGATCTTGGTGCTGGAAAAACAGCCATTACACGTGGATTTGCGAGGGCAGCAGGATGTACAGATATGGTGTCCAGTCCGACATATACTATCGTTAATGAATACAGAGGTCAGCGCAAAATAGCCCATTTTGATATGTACCGTATTCTCGATTCGGATGGTCTTTATGAAATTGGCTGGGAAGATTATCTCGACAGTGGAGCACTTTGCGTTGTGGAATGGAGTGAAAATATCGAAGATGCTCTGCCTTCGGATACCTTAATGATAAAAATTGAAAAAATCTCAGATACAGATAGGAGAATTACGGTAACACCGTAGGATTATTTTATGAAGATACTTGCTGTTGATACATCTGGCAAGGTTGCATCTATTGCGCTTGTTGAAGATGGAAGGTTCATTGATACAATAGAGAAAAATACAAATCTGAGCCATAGTCAGGCTGTTTTGCCTGTATGTATGGAGCTCCTTGAAAAGAATGAAATCACACTTAAAGATATAGATTGTTTTGCAACCGTAGTTGGCCCTGGCTCTTTTACAGGGCTCAGAATTGGTATTGCTGCAGTAAAGGGATTTGCAATGATGTTGGATAAACCACTTGTTGGGGTTTCTTCACTTGAATGTGTTGCATATGAAAGCGGCAATGACGGAAAGGTATGTGCGCTTATCAGATCGAGAGAAAAGGAATATTTCTTTGGCGTATATAATATTGCGAGAGAAAAAACTGAAACAATTGAGGAAGGATTCAGTGATAATCTTGACGAGCTTAAAGCAAAATATCCTGATGCAGTAATTGTAGAAGGTGAGGCAAGAGCAAAAGCAGCTGCAATGCTTGCGTATTATCACTATATCAATAAAACCAGAGAATGCGATGTTCACAGCGTTAATCCTGTGTATCTTAAGCTTTCTCAGGCTGAACGTATGAAATTACAAGAAAACAATAAATAAAGGAGAAATAATATGAAAATTGCAATCGGAAGTGACCACGGCGGATTTGAACTTAAGGGCAAGCTTATTGCTCACCTCAATGAAAATGGTTATGAAGTAGTTGACTGCGGTACATATGAACCAAAGTCCTGTAACTATCCTGATATCGCAAAGAAAGTAGCAGATAAGGTCGTAGCAGGTGAAGTTGACAAGGGTATCCTTTGCTGTGGCACAGGTATCGGCATGTCCATTGCTGCTAACAAGGTTAAGGGTGTTCGTGCAGCAGTTGTATCTGATGCATTCTCTACAAAGTACACAAGACTTCACAACGATACAAATATTCTTTGCCTTGGCGAAAGAGTTATCGGTCCTGGTCTTGCAGCTATGC
Source organism: Oscillospiraceae bacterium (assembly GCA_045638565.1). Taxonomy (GTDB): domain Bacteria; phylum Bacillota; class Clostridia; order Oscillospirales; family Butyricicoccaceae; genus SIG471. The sequence goes on from JAZUBN010000041.1 coordinate 23,928, forward strand.
TCGTTGATATTTTCCTTACAACAGAATTTGAAGGTGGCAGACACCAGGTTCGTGTTGACATGATTATGGATCTCGAAAAGTAATAATGCGTAAAAAATAGGGACACTGTAATGTGTCCCTAAATATTATTTATCTTTTATATCTTCCACCGCGGCGACGTCTTTTACGTCTGACATTGATAGTTCTTATTACGATAAGTATCACAATAAGAGCAATGAGCACGCCGATGATAATTTTAAAAGTAAGGCTGCCGAAAAATGCTTTTATCTGGCTGAAAATATAAGCTGTCTGAGAACGTTCAACATCGTTTGCTGCAATGAGATCAATAGTTGCTCTGATTTCCCCATCATAGGCAATGCTTGCTGTACCGAGGACATCACCCTTTTTAATAGGAGCTGTAATTTCAGCATCTGTCAGTGGAACGATGGAAAGTTCTTCGCGCGTTGTATCTTTTGCAAGAATATCATAATAATCTTCAGCAAGGGTGAGAGTGAGGTTTGATTCATCTTTCTTTGCGAGGTTGATAGTTACATCGCAGATAGGTTCTGTTGCCGGAATAAAGATATCTTTCTTATAATTTTCAAAACAATAATCGAGAAGCTTGGTTGTTTCTGTGAAACTGCCCTGTGAGCCATCCTCACGTTTTGGGGCGCCAAGAACAACTGTGAGAATATTGAGATCATTTCTTTCGGCTGTTGCTACAAGACACATACCGGCGGCGCCTGTCCAGCCTGTTTTCATGCCTGTTGCACCATTGTAGAGATATCTGTCATCCTTCGCTGCGGAAATAAGGTAGTTTGTTGAATGGAAAGTAGTCTCATCATGGAGATTTGTTGCAGGGAATATAAGCTTTGAAGTGCCGCATATTTCTGTAAGAAGAGGGTTCTTCAATACTTCCATAGCAATGAGATAAATATCTCTTGCTGTTGTTTTATGAGCATCATCCGGAAGACCGGTTGGATTTGTGAATATTGTTCCTGTACAGCCGATTTCCTCAGCTTTCTGGTTCATCATTTCTGCAAAGTTTTCTATTGAACCGCCAACTGTACGTGCGATGGCATTTGCAGCATCATTGCCGGATGCAATAAGAAGATACTTGAGCATATTCTCAAACGTTACTTCTTCGCCATTTCTGAGGAATACACTGCTGCCTTGTTCGTAAAGACCTTCAACATCTTCCTGAGCAACAACTATAACATCATCAAGATTAAGATGTTCAAAAGCTGTAAGAGCGGTAAGAAGCTTTGTTACGCTGGCAGGATAGAGCTGCTCATCTGCATTGTGTTCAAGCAGAATGGTATTTGATTCTGTCTCTACTGCAATATATGCTGAAGCCTCAATCATTGGAGGTTCTGCAATTGCAAGAGCTGAACAGCTGAAAACTGCAAACAGTAGAATCAAGGATAAAAGATTACGCATTAGTTTCATGTTGACCCTCCTTTAATATCTGAATTTAATGCTCTTTTTAATAGTATAACAAATTTTTACGATTATTTCAACTCAATTTTATATTTTGAGAGGTGTATAAATGAGAATTTTAGTAGTAGATGACGAAAAATTATTGGTTAAAGGCCTTAAGTTCAATCTCGAAAATGATGGATATGAGGTTGATGGTGCTTATGATGGCAGACAGGCGCTTGAATTTTTTGAAAAGAATAAGTATGATCTTGTTTTGCTTGACCTTATGCTGCCTGAAATTTCCGGACTTGAAGTATGTCGTGCTATCAGAGAAAAATCAAATGTTCCTGTTATTATGGTAACTGCGAAAACAGAAGGCATCGATAAGCTTATCGGTTTTGAATATGGTGCTGATGACTATGTTACAAAACCTTATGATATTCTTGAACTGAAGGCGCGAATCAGAGTTATTCTTAAACGTGTTATGACTACAAATCAGGCTCAGAAAAAGGCGGAGCAGGCTGAAATGTTTGAGTCGGAAACTCTTAAAATTAACTTTAAAAACAGATCTGTTGTAGCAAATGGTAAAGAAGTGGATCTTACTGCAAAGGAATTTGATCTTCTTTCAATACTTATCAAGAATCCTGCGCAGGTATTCAGCAGAGATCAGTTGCTTGAACTTGGATGGGGCAAGGACTATCCGGGAGATAACAGAACGGTTGATGTACATATCAGAAAAATCCGTGAAAAAATTGAAGAAGACGATGCTAATCCAAAGATTATTCTTACAAAGTGGGGAGTAGGTTATTATTTCAAAGGCTAAGAAAATACGCTTTTTAAAAAGCTTGAGATTTCAGATTGCTGTAGCCTTTTTTGCTGTAGTTATTTTTGCTATTCTTATACTTAATGTATATCCGTCAACTGCTCTCACCAATCTGCTTGTTGAAGCAAAAAAAGGTGAGATGCTTGAGAGAGGGTTTGCGGTATCCACTGTCCTGCAAAGTATAAATTATGAAAATGCAGATGGCGTAGGCGATGCTGTTCAAAAAATTATTGACAGAGAAAAAGAAGATATTATAGTATTTAATTCGGCAAAGGAAGTTGTTTATTCTACAGGAAACGCTGAAGAAATAGTTGACAGCAAGTTTGAAGAAAGTTTCAAGTCTGCTTTGCTGGGATTTGATGCATTTAACTGTATCTATGATGAAACTTCTTTCCGTTCATCCATTACAATGCCTATTATGCATCAGACTCATGCAAATGGAATTATTTACATATCGCAGGTAGATGAGGACGATTCCAAGCTGCTTGTAGATATACGCAATAGTTTTGTAAGTATTTCGGTGGCAATTGCTATATGTGGTGGCTTACTTGTTGCTGTTTTTATCAAAATGTTTTCAAGTAAAGTTTCTGCTTTGCTTAAAGGTGTTCATCAGGTCGGAAGCGGTAATTATAACTATAAAATCAAAGCGGATGGCGGAGATGAATTTTCACAGATTGCCCAGGAGTTCAATATGTTATCGGAAAAACTTCAATCTGTTGAGAAAATCAGGCAGGAGTTTGTTTCCAATGCCAGCCATGAACTTAAAACTCCACTTGCATCTATAAAACTTCTTTCAGACAGTATTGTACAGACACAACACATGTCGAAAGAAGATACTCTTGATTTTTTACGTGATATAAATGCAGAAATTGACCGTCTGATCAGAATAACGGAAAATCTTTTGTATATTACCAAAAATGACAGTCGTCCTGTTGTTACAAAAGAAGTATGTAATGTTTCCAAAATTGCAGAACGTTGCAGAGAGCTTTTGTCAGGTAAAGCAGGACATCAGGGAGTAGAGCTTAAAGTTCGTACGATAGATGACTGCAGGGTTATAGGCAATGGAGATATGCTTTATCAGGTTATATTCAACATTATGGAAAATGCCGTCAAATATAACAGAGAAGATGGCTCTGTGCTTGTAACTATTGAAAAAGCCGGTGAGGAATGTATTACAACAATTTCTGATACGGGTATGGGCATGGCTGAAGAAGAAAAAGGTAAAATTTTTGAAAGATTTTACCGTATAGATAAAGCAAGATCACGCTCTATTGGCGGTACTGGACTTGGACTTTCCATTGTTAAGGACAATATTGAACTTATGAATGGTAGTATTGAGGTAGAAAGTGAGCTTGGTATCGGCAGTACATTTAAAATCAGAATGCCATTAGCTAAAAATTAAATTAAAACAGCACTGCAAAAGTGCTGTTTTTTTCTTTTGTTCTGCACTTTACTTGCAAAATATCGATTAATATGATATAATATTTTTATTATGGGAAAGTATGTTATTCTATATAAAATGAGGTAATTATGAATAGAATTGCTCCGAAAATTTCACAGGAAGAACTGAATATTCAGCTTGATTATTCTGAAAAAATAAAAGCATTGTATGATAAAATGCTCGATCATAAACCAAAGGCATATATTGATACTTATGGCTGTCAGCAGAATTTTGCGGACTCCGAGTTCATTATGGGTATGCTTACAGATATGGGTATTGAACTTACAACAGATGAAAATGAGGCAGATATTGCTATTTTCAATACATGTGCAATCAGAGAGCACGCTGAAATGCGAGTTCTTGGTAATATTGGTAAATTAAAGCAGACGAAGAAGGAAAAAGCTCATCTTGTTATTGCTGTATGTGGCTGTATGGCTCAGCAGGAACATATGAAGGAAAAAATACTGAAGAGTTATCCTTATGTAAATCTTCTTTTTGGCACACATGCACTCTATAAATTCCCTGAGTTGCTTTATAAGCAGCTTAAGTCACACAAGAGAGTGTTTGATACAACCGGAGATGAGATAGGCATGATTTTCGAAGGCTTGCATATTAAAAGGGACCGTGACATCAGAGCGAATCTGCCGATTATGTATGGCTGTAATAATTTCTGTACATATTGCATTGTTCCTTATGTACGAGGCAGAGAAAGAAGCCGTGATAAGGAAGATATTATAAAGTCGTTTAAGGAAATCCTTGATGCAGATTATAAGGAAATCACTCTTCTCGGCCAGAATGTAAACTCCTATGGCTCTGACAAGGGATATACTTATGACTTTGCAGATCTGCTTGATGAAATCGCAACAATCGGCGAAGAAAGCGGAAAAGAACACGTCATCAGATTTATGACAAGTCATCCTAAGGATGCTACAGAAAAGCTCTTTAAGGTGATGGCTAAGCATGATAATATAGCAAAACAGCTTCATCTTCCATTCCAGTCAGGCAGTGATCGTATCCTTGAAGCAATGAACAGAAGATATACAAAGGAGCATTATCTTGGCCTTATTGATATGGCTAAGAAATATATGCCTGATATTTCTTTCTCCAGTGATATTATTGTTGGTTTCCCGGGTGAGGTGAAGGAAGACTTCCTTGAAACGATGGATGTCCTCGAAAAAGTTAAGTTTGATCAGCTGTTCACATTTATTTATTCAAGAAGAGTTGGTACAAAGGCTGCTGAAATGCCGGATGTAATCACAGCTGCTGAAAAACAGGAAATGTTTGAATATCTTCTCAAGCGTCAGCAGGAAATCGGTCTTGAAAGAAATGTTGCTGAAATAGGTAAGACTTTCAGAGTCCTTGTTGATGGAGAAAGTATGGATGAAAAGCATGACCTTTCCACAAAGATGGAAGGAGGAAGACTTATTAAGGTGAATGGATCAAAAGATCTCATCGGTAAGTTTATAAATGTGAAGGTAACAAAGGCTTCGCCACACGCTTTGTTTGGTGAGATTGTAGAATAAGAGGTTTGGATATGGCTGAATATACGCCTATGATGAGGCAGTATTTTGAAATAAAAGAAAAAAATAAGGATTCAATCGTGTTTTATCGACTCGGCGATTTTTATGAAATGTTCTTTGATGATGCTATTGTTGCGTCAAAGGAGCTTGATCTTGTTCTTACAGGCAGAGATTGCGGTCAGAAAGAACGAGCACCTATGTGTGGTGTGCCTTATCACAGCGCAGAAGGCTATATTTCAAGACTTGTACAGAAGGGCTATAAAGTCTCTATTTGTGAGCAGGTTGAAGACCCTGCAAAGGCTAAAGGCCTTGTAAAAAGAGATATAGTAAGAAAAATCTCAAAGGGTACAATTATAGAAGACTCTATGCTGGAAGACAGCAAAAATAATTTCATATGTTCTCTTTATGTAAATAAAAATACAGCAGGTATATGCTTCTGTGATATGTCCACAGGTGAAGTCAGTGCAACAGAATGCAGAGGGGCAAGTTTTATAAACGATATAATGAATGAAATTTCTCGTTTTTCTCCATCTGAAATTGTTGTATCGGATGACATTTATAATAATTTTCTGCCTGTGGAAGAACTGCGTCAGAATTATGGAATGGCAGTTACAAGTGTCGAAAATGATCAGTTTGTCCTTAAAAATACAGCAGATATGCTAAAAAATCATTTTGGGGATATTGATACAGAAGGGGAAAACTCCATTCTCAGTGCAGTTGGAGCGCTTATGACATTCCTGCACGATACTCAAAAAAACAATCTTGACTATATCAATAAGATAAATGTATACACAAGCGCCAATTATATGACGCTTGATGCTAATGCCAAGAGAAACCTTGAAATTATCACATCGCTCAGAAATGGAGATAAGAAGGACTCGCTTCTTTCTGTGCTTGATAATACAAATACCGCTATGGGCGCAAGACTCATTAAAAAGTGGCTTGTAAACCCATTGCTTGACGTTGTGGCAATAAGAAGCAGACTTAATGCTGTTGATAATCTGACAAATGATATAGTTTCGGCAGACAGACTTGCAGATGATCTTAAAGATATATATGATATTGAACGAATCATTTCCAGAGTGTCATTTGGTTCAGCTAATTGTCGTGATTTAAGAGCTCTTGCATCTGTGTGTTGTAAATTGCCTGCGATAAAAAATAATCTTATGCAGCTTCAGTCGGGTATGCTCAGAAGAATAGGAGGGGAAATCGATATTCTTGACGATATCTATGAGCTTATCGATGGTGCAATTGCAGAAAATCCACCATTCAGTGTTCGCGAGGGAGGACTTATCAAAGAAGGCTTTGATGAAAGAGTGGACCACCTCAAATCATTGATGAACAACAGTAATCAGGCGCTTGCTGATATTGAAAAGCGGGAGAAAGAAGCTACCGGAATCAAGACAATGAAGGTGGGCTATAATAAGGTTTTCGGATATTATATTGAAATTTCCAAAGGACAGACTAATCAGGCTCCGGAACACTATATCCGCAAGCAGACTCTTGCAAATTGTGAGCGATATATTACAGAGGAACTTAAAATACTTGAAGGAGAAATCTTATCTGCAAGTGACAGATGCATTGCTCTTGAGTATGAACTTTTCTCGGGAATAAGACAGATTGTTGCTGATAATGCAGACAGATTCCAGCGTACTGCTGAAGCTCTTGCGACGGCTGATGTTCTGTTAAGTTTTTCACTGGCGGCAAGAAAACATGGTTATATAATGCCAGAAGTGTTTGATGATGATATTATAAATATAACAGACGGCAGACATCCTGTGGTTGAAGCTTTGCTTAAAGATTCGATTTTTGTAGCCAATGATGCTTATCTTGATAATAATGACAACAGAATGGCTATTATAACCGGTCCTAATATGGCTGGTAAATCTACATATATGAAGCAGGTGGCTCTTATTGTACTTATGGCTCAGTGCGGCTGTTTTGTACCAGCTAAAATGGCAAGAATTGGCATATGCGATAAGATTTTCACTCGTGTTGGTGCAAGCGATGACCTTGCAGGCGGCAGATCAACATTCATGGTTGAAATGACGGAAGTTGCAGATATTCTTAAAAATGCCACAAAACGAAGCCTTCTTATCCTTGATGAAATCGGCAGAGGTACTTCCACATATGATGGTATGTCAATTGCCCGTGCCGTTCTTGAATATGCTGCGGACAAGCATTTGCTTGGAGCAAAGACAATGTTTGCTACACATTACCATGAGCTTACAGCCCTTGAAAACAGCATTCAGGGTGTTAAAAATTATAATATTGTTGTTAAAAAGCGCGGTGACGATATTATATTTATCAAGAAAATTGTTCCGGGTGGAGCAGATGAAAGCTATGGTGTTGAAGTGGCAAAACTTGCAGGGCTTCCAGATAAGGTAATTGCACGTGCAAAGACTATTCTTGAAGAACTTGAAAGTATGAAACCTCGTGAATATGTTGAGAAAATTGAGGAAGATGATGTACAGCAGTGCAGCTTTACAGCATCGATAACTAATGATATTATTAAAGAACTACAGTGTATTACACCTGAAGTTTTGACGCCAATCGAAGCGCTGAATATTCTTAACGGTCTTGTGAAAAAAGCCAAGGCTTAGAAAGGAGAAAATATGTCTGAAATTAACAGATTGCCGGTTGAAATATCCAATCTTATTTCTGCTGGTGAGGTTGTTGAAAGACCTGCATCAGTGGTGAAGGAGCTGGTCGAAAACTCAATAGACGCAGGCGCTACAAAAATCGATATTGAAATCAGAAATGGCGGTATAAGCTATATTCGTGTGTCAGATAATGGCAAAGGTATGTATCCGGATGATATGCCGGTAGCTTTTTTGCGTCATGCTACAAGTAAAATTGCAAGTGAAGATGACTTGTTTTCAATAAAGACTCTGGGATTCCGCGGTGAAGCTCTGGCAGCTATTGCGTCTGTTTCCAAAATTGATATTTTTTCTCGAAGAAAAGGCGCTTCTATGGGTGCACATATGATTCTTGAAGGCGGAGAACAGATAGATTTTATTGAAGATGGTTGCCCTCAGGGCACAACAATTATTGTTCGTGATTTGTTTTTTAATACACCTGCAAGAATGAAGTTTCTTAAAAATGACAAAACAGAGGCTGGGCATATTGCGGGTATAGTCGAGCATCTGGCAGTCTCTAAACCAGATATAGCCTTCAAGCTTATAAAAGAAGGTCGCACTATGTTTCAGACTGTAGGTGACGGTAATCTCAATAAGGCTATTTATGCCGTTTATGGCAAAGAATTCTCCGATGGTCTGCTTGGTGTAATGAGTAATAATTATGGAATAACCATTACTGGTGTTATTTCACCTGTTTCAATATCGCGTTCCAACAGAAATATGCAAAATTTCTTTATTAATGGGCGATATATAAGATCAAAATTACTGTTTGCTGCACTTGAGAGAGCTTATCAGGGAAGACTTACATCGGGAAGATGTCCTATTTGCTTCCTGAATATTATAGTGCCTCACTCAAATGTTGATGTGAATGTTCATCCTACAAAACTTGAAGTAAAGTTTTCGAATGAAAAGAAAATTTTTGATGCAGTTTACAGCGTTGTAACTGATACACTTAATTCAGCTGTACAGTTTGATCCTGAAAACAGAGCAGAGTTTATTCTTGACATGGACAAAATTGAGAAGCCTGTCAAAATAGATGACCTTACTACATATCCTAAGGAAAGTTTTTCGGGTGGAGAAGTTAAAGATACAAACACTATTACTGAGTTTTATAAAAATATTATAAAATCCAAACGGGAAAAACTCGAAAAAGCTGAAAAGGAAAATAGCTTTACAGCCCCTGTACAGAATAGTCTTTTTGATAATTCACTTACTTTCCCGGAACCTGCTATGCAGAAGCCGAGAGAGGCTGAGCAGAGTGTTAAAACGTCGACCGTATATAGTGTGGCATACACACCGGCAAAGCCTGCTGCAGAGTATTCTTCTGTGAAATCTGCAGTGGGAAAAGAAGCTTCTGCTGATGATGTGAAAAAAGAAATATTCAAAACATGGGAGAACAAGAAAACTACAATTCCTGATCCTGAACCACATAAGATTATCGGCGAGGCTTTCAAGACATATATTATTGTCGAAAAAGGTGATCAGCTGTTGCTTATTGATAAACATGCAGTTCATGAGAAAATGGTTTATAATAAAATTACATCTCAGGAGCTCGAGTATTTTGGTCAATATCTTCTTGAACCACAGAATATCACATTGACAAGAGAAGAAAAAGAAGCTGTTATTGAAAATATGAAGATTTTTGAGGATATCGGCTTTGAAATTGATGATATGGGCACTAATATCATAGCTGTGAGAAAGGCGCCGGTTTATATTTCCATAGGTGATATTGAGTCTTCTGTAACAGCGATTATTGATAAGATTGCTCAATATAAGTTTGCAAATGGAGATCTTATTGATGATATTATCAAGAGTGTATCATGTAAAGCGGCTATAAAGGCTGGATTTGTTAATGTGACGGAAGAACTTGAAATACTTGTCAATGCGGTTATGGTAGATCCGTCTCTGGCAAATTGTCCTCACGGAAGACCTACAGTTTGTCCTATGACACGCTATCAGGTTGAAAAAATGTTTAAGAGAAGTTAAATGTATGAGTAAAGTTATTGTTATATGCGGAGCAACGGCTTCAGGCAAGACTAGGTTATCCGTTGAGCTTGCAAAGTTGTGCAATGCTGAAATTATTTCTGCCGATTCGATGCAGATATACAAATATATGAATATAGGTACTGCCAAGGTGACAGAAGAAGAGGCACAGGGCGTAAGACATCATATGCTTGATATTGTAATGCCTGGTGAAGTTTATTCTGCTGCAAGATATGGCGATGAGGCCTACAAATGTGTTGAAGACATACTCTCCAGAGGTAAGAATGTTATAATTTGCGGTGGTACTGGTCTTTATATCAATGCTCTTATAAGAGGCAATGAATTCCCGGGTCAGAATATGGAAACAGGGACACGTGAAAGGCTTACAGAAAAGTACGACGAAGTGGGCGGAGAAGCGATGCATGCTGAACTTATGAGTATTGATCCCGAAAGTGCAGAACGACTTCATCCTAATGATAAGAAACGCATTATCAGAGCGTTAGAAGTATTTTACGATTATGGAGTAACATTGACAGAGCACAATAGAGAACATGAGAGTAAAGCTGATAGACTTGACAGCGTTCAGATATGTCTTAACCCTGTTTCAAGAGAAACTTTGTATGACAGAATCAATAAAAGAGTTGATATTATGTTTGAACAAGGACTTTTGAAAGAAACAAAAGAGCTTCTTGAAAATGGATTGTTGATAGGTACAGCTGCACAGGCTATCGGATATAAAGAAGTTCTTGGCTATATAAATGGTGAGATGACGGTTACCGAAGCGGCAGATCTTCTTAAACAGAAAACTCGCAATTATGCGAAGCGTCAGCTTACATGGTTCAGATCACAGAAAAATATGAATTGGCTCGAATATTCAACAGAAGACACATTTGATTCTATATTACAGAAAGCGACAGAAATCTTGCAGTCCAATGGTATAAAATTGTAAATATAATTTTATATCGGAGGAATAAACAAGATGACTAAAAACGGAAATGTGCAGGATGTTTTTCTCAATGGGCTCAGAGTCCAAAAAGTTCCGGTCACAGTCTTTATGACAAATGGTTTTCAACAGAAGGGAATTATTGTGTCTTACGATGGATATACAATAATGCTTGTCAATGAAGGTAAACAGCATTTGTTATATAAACATGCTGTTTCAACTATTGTGCCTGGGAGAAATATTCAGCTGTACGAATAAGACATTTTGGAGATGTAAATGAAACAACAGGATTTTATGGGAAAAATAATGGTATTCATCATAATGATTGTATTTATAGCATATCTTGGATATCATTTATATACTGCAACGGGTAATCAGATTGAAACTATTGATGCAGTATCTGTTACTGCAATTGATAAGATAAGCACTACAGGTGTGTTTATCAGGGATCAGTATCCCATCGAATGGAAATCGAATGAAATGTCAGAATTTCTAGTGGAAGATGGTGAAAAAGTCTCAAATGGGCAGAATATTGCTCTTTTGTTTACAGATGAAGCAAGCAGAGAACAATATGCTCATCATAAAGAGCTTTTGAGCAGGCTGGAAGTTATGAAAGAGGGTGGGGCCTTTTTATTTGATGTATCTGACAGTGCCAAGCTTAGTCTTCTCATAAAATCTGCTGTTTCAGAATATGCCGATGCTCAGATTTCGGGGGACGTTTCAGAAATAAACGAGGCAACATATCAGCTCAATTCTCTTATCGATTTACAGAAAAACAATATTTCTTCACAGGAAGAATATGATAATGAAATTGCGGCACTTGAAAGTGAAATCGCAAAATATAAAAATGCTGCATATTCAGGAAGCTATATAAGAAGTAATAAGGCAGGGTATTTTTTCAAAGCAAGTGATGGATTTGATGAAAGATACACAATAGCCGGACTTGAATCACTTACATGTGATGATGTTAAAGAAGCTGCAGATAATAAAGATGCAGGCTTGGATTATTCCGTAGGTAAAATTGTTTCTGGATTTGAATGGTATTTTGCTGTTGAAATAACAGATGCACAAGCTAAAAAACTGAACAATCATGAAAATGTAAAGTTGGCTTTCCCTCATGTTTCGACAAAAGAGGAACCGGCTGAATTTGTTGAAATAAGAAATGAAGGAAATGGACGTAATCTTGCCATCTTCAAATGTACACATATGGATAGCCAGTTGCTTACAAACCGTACACAGCAGGCAGAAATTATACTTGGTACATACACAGGAATTAAAATCCCTAAAACATCTATCAGACAGGAAGGCGGCAAGTGGGGAGTATATTGTCTTGTTGGAGAGAAATCTGTTTTCAAGGAAATAGAGTGGCTTTTTGAAACTGACAGTTATTATCTTGTAAAACAGGCCGAAAGTATAGATGAAGGACTGTTTGAATACGATAAAATTATAATTTCCGGAAATTTATCCTAAAAAAATCCATAAAAACATTGACAAAATGTGTTAAAAAATATAATATAGTAATATATGCAGTTTATTAGTACGGGAGGAGAAATTATGAGTATTTTTAAAGATATCGTAAAATGGACTAAGGGTGAAGACGACGAAGACGATTTCGAAGAATTTACACCTCGAAACAGAAGAAATCAGCCTCAGCAGGAAGTTGAGCCTGCGAATACCCCTGTAGTTCAGGATTACAGAAAGAATGATAAGGTTGTAAATATTCATGCAACAACACAGCTTTCTGTTGTGCTTGTAAAGCCTGAGAGATTTGAAAATGCTGCAGAAATCGCAGATCATCTCAGAGACAGAAGAACCGTTGTGCTTAATCTTGAGGACACTAATAAGGACATCGCAAGAAGACTTATTGACTTCCTTAGCGGTGTTACATATTCACTTGAAGGAAAAATCAAGAAGGTTGCCAATAATACATTCATTATCACACCATATACTGTTGATATTATGGGCGATCTCATTGATGAACTCGAAAATAACGGATTATATATTTAATTTAGGAAAATGCTTAGAACTATAAATATTCTGGCTTTGAATGTTGCTTTGTCGATGCTCAGTGTTTTTGAGTATCTTCTAATGTTCAGAGCTATTATGTCGTGGTTTCCACAGCTTCAGGGAGGCAAAGTGTTTGAATTCATTTACGGAATAACCGAGCCTTTGCTTATGCCTTTCAGAAAGCTCTTTCAGAATGTGGATGCACTCAGAGGATTTCCGATAGATATTTCGTTTATGCTTGCGTTTATGACGATTATTTTTCTGGAGATTTTATTACAGGGAATGATTTAGAAATATAGATGGGGGAAGATATATGCTTACACCACAGGAACTTCAAAATAAAAAGTTTGAAAAAGCAGTATTTGGTGGCTATGATATGTCACAGGTAGATGATTTTCTTGATTCGATTATCGATGATTACACAGATATATACAAGGAAAACATCACACTTAAAAGTAAGATGAAGGTCCTCGTCGATAAGATTGAGGAATATCGCAGTGTTGATGATGAAATCAGAAAGATGCTTTATACAGCCCAGACAAAGGCAAAAGAAATGGTTGCCAATGCTGAAAAAGAAGCAAATAATATCATCAATGAAGCAAGATCCACAGCTGAATCCAGCATCATAGAAATGAAGGCGTCATATGACAGTGAAAAGGAAAAGCTTGCTGCAATGAAAGCTGAAACAAGTCAGTATGCAGAACAGATCAAGGCTATTCTTAATAAGAATATTGAGATTATTGACACACTCATTGAAGCTGCACCTGTAAAGGAAGTTGTCCAGCCTAAGAAGGAAGAAGAATTCGTTAAGGCATCTCCTGATACATTTGAATTCGAATTGCCTAAGGACTTTATTGTTGATAATGGCGATGAAGTTAAACCTGAAGAGGAAGTTTCTGTAATGGAAACTCATGAAGAAGAGATTATGTTTGAGGAGCCTGTTATTGAAGAAAATGAACCAAAGGCTTCAGATGAATATTCAACAAAGTTTTTTGAGCTCCATCTTGGAAAAAAAGAAAGAGCTTTACATAAGAAATCGGTAGAAGACGCTGATGAATCTGACACAGGTAAGATTTATGGAACAGGAGGCTTTACACCAAAGCCAAAGTTCCAGTTTGACGACCTGAGATTCGGCGCTAACTACGATGACGAATACGAAGATAATAAAAAGAAGAAATAGAGGATTATTAAAAATGGCACAGGATTACAACAAGACTCTTAACTTGCCTGAAACAGAGTTTCCTATGAGAGCCGGTCTTCCAAACAGAGAACCAGGTATGCTCGCACATAATGAAGAAATTGGCTTGTATAAGAGAATTATTGAAAAGAATAAGGATCTGCCAAAGTACGTTTTGCACGATGGCCCTCCTTTCAGTAATAACAATATCCATATGGGTACTGCTATGAACAAGGTTCTTAAGGACTTTGTAAATAAGTATAAGATGATGACAGGCTATAATGCTATCTATGTTCCAGGCTGGGATAACCATGGCATGCCTATTGAAAGTGCTATCATCAAGAAGAATAAGCTCGACAGAACAAAGATGAGCATTCCTGAGTTCCGTGATGCATGTAAGAAGTTTGCTGAAGGCTGGGTTGATGCTCAGATGACTCAGTTCAAGCGTCTTGGCGTTATCGGCGACTGGGAAAACCCATATCTCACAATGAAGCCTGAATTCGAAGCTACTGAAGTTAAGGTATTCGGTGAAATGTACAAGAAGGGCTATATCTACAAGGGTCTCAAGCCAGTTTACTGGTGTCCACAGGACCAGACAGCTCTTGCTGAAGCAGAAATCGAATATATCGATGCTCCATGTAAGTCTATCTATGTAAGCTTCAAGATCAAGAATGACCACGGTAAGCTTGGTCAGTATTGCGATCTCGACAAGCTTTATTTCGTAATCTGGACAACAACAACCTGGACACTTCCTGGCAACCTTGCTATCGCTCTCAATCCACAGGAACTCTATGTTCTTGCTAAGGTTGAAAACGGCAATGTTTACATTATGGCTAAGGAACTCGTTGCTTCCACAATGAAGCAGGCAAAGATTGAAAATTATGAAATCATTGCTGAACTCAAGGGTAACGAATTCGATCTTATGACAGCTCAGCATCCATTCCTCGACAGAGACAGCCTTATTGTTAATGCTGACTATGTTACAATGGATTCTGGTACAGGCTGCGTTCATACAGCTCCTGGCCACGGTGCAGACGACTATCTCACAGGCAGAAGATATAATCTCCCAATGCTCGTTCCAGTAAACGACAAGGGCGTTCTTACAGAAGATGCAGGTCAGTTTGCAGGTATGTACTATGAAAAGTCCAATGCAGCTATTTTCGATCATCTCGTAGAAACAGGCGCTCTGTTTGCATACGAAGATATCGTTCATCCATATCCACACTGCTGGAGATGTAAGAATCCTATCATCTTCAGAGCTACTCCACAGTGGTTCTGCTCCGTTGAATCCTTCAAGGATGATGCAGTAGCAGCTTGTGAAAATGTCACATGGTCTCCAGCATGGGGCGGTGACAGAATGGTTTCCATGATTCGTGAAAGAGCTGACTGGTGTATTTCCAGACAGCGTCACTGGGGTCTCCCAATCCCAGTATTCTACTGTGAAGATTGTAAGAAGCCTGTTTGCACAGATGAAACAATCGCTGTAGTATCTGAAATGTTCAAGAATGAAGGCTCCAACTCCTGGTATATCCATGACGTAGCAGAAATCATTCCTGAAGGCTTCAAGTGCCCACACTGCGGTGGTGTACACTTCTTCAAGGAAACAGATACACTCGACGGCTGGTTTGACTCCGGTTCCACACACTTTGTTGTTGTTGATGGCAAGGAAGACCATCATTGGCCTGCAGACCTTTATCTCGAAGGTGCTGACCAGTACAGAGGCTGGTTCCAGTCTTCTCTCCTCACAGCTGTTGCAACAAAGAATCAGGGTGCCCCATATAAGAACGTTCTTACACACGGTTGGGTTGTTGACGGTGAAGGCAAGAAGATGTCTAAGTCTCTCGGCAACACAGTTGATCCACTCGATGTAATGAAGGAATACGGCGCTGATATTCTTCGTCTTTGGGTTGCATCTTCCGACTACAGAGTTGACGTAAGAGTTTCCAAGGAAATCTTCAAGCAGCTCTCTCAGATGTACCTCAAGATCAGAAACACAGCAAGATATATTCTTGGTAACATTGCTGACTTTAATGCAAACAACCTTGTAAAGCCTGAAGAAATGATGGAAATCGATAGATGGGCAGTGACAAAGCTCACAGGTCTTATGAACAAGGTTAAGGAAGGCTATGACGCATTTGAATACCATGTTGTTCACCACAGCATCCATAACTTCTGCGTTGTTGAACTTTCCAACTTCTACCTCGACGTTATCAAGGACAGACTTTACTGCGAAAAGAAGGATGGCGTTGAAAGAAGAAGCGCACAGACAGCTATCTACCTCATCCTTGATTCCATGGTAAGAATGCTTGCTCCAATTCTTGCATTTACATCCGATGAAATCTGGCAGTCCATGCCTCATAAGGATGGCGACGATACAATGCACATCATGCTCAACCAGATGAATAAGCCATTTGAAGCATATCATCTCTCCGATGAAGAAATGGCAAAGTGGGATGAGCTTGTCGCTCTCAGAACATCTGCTAACCAGGGCCTTGAAGAAGCTCGTGCTTCCAAGCTCATTGGTAAGCCACTCGAAGCAAAGATTACACTTTATATGAATGAAGATCTCTTCAAGAAGTATGAAGGTCAGAATAAGCTTCTTGAAACACTTTTCATCGTTTCTCAGGTGGAAATGGTTTGCGGCAATGGCGGCAAACAGTATTCAATGGAAAATGTTGGCATTGAAGTTACAAAGGCTGAAGGCGAAAAGTGTGAAAGATGCTGGATGTTCTCCCATACAGTAGGTACAAATGCAAATCATCCTACATTGTGTGAACGCTGCGCAAAGGTTTTGGAATAATTTGACTTTAGTAGTGGCACCCGCAATGGGTGCCACTTTTTTAAGAGGAAAAAATATGAGCGTAAGTCTTTTTGATATTTTAGGTCCTATTACTGTTGGGCCGTCTTCTTCTCATACTGCAGGGGCTGTACGTATTGGTCTTGCTTGCAGAATGTTGCTTGGTGAAGAGATTAAAACAGCTAAAGTTACTCTATATGGCTCATTCGCGGAAACAGCAAAGGGACACGGTACTGATAAAGCCGTAGTTGGTGGTTTGCTTGGTCATAGACCGGCGGATATTGAAAATCGTGATAGTCTTGAAATTGCAAAAAAAATAGGAATGAAAGTTACCTTCCTTGAAGCACAGGAATCACGTTATCATCCGAACACTGTTAAAATTGAAGCTGAAGGTGTTTCAGGCAAAAAGTTCAAAATGAGAGCGGCATCTGTAGGTGGTGGATCTATCGTTATTAATTCAATCAATGAATTTACAATTGAGACACCATGTAATCAGGATACACTGGTAATTATACATCTCGATATAGCAGGTATGTTATCAGCAATTACGACAGTTATGTCATGGGCAGGATATAATATCAGCAATATGACACTTAAACGCACCAAGAGAAATGGCGAAGTTGTTTCTATAATCGAAACAGACGTACCAGTCGCAGACGATACTGTTAATATGCTCAGAATGACCAAAAATGTCAATCAGGTTATCAGAATTCCGAAGTTTTAGGGTGGATATATATGTATATAGCTGGAATTGAAACATTAATCAAAGATGCTGAAGAAAAAAATATACCTGTATGGCAGCTTATGATGGATCTGGAATCAGAAGATACAGGTGTGCCTCAGGATAAAATATATGAAAGAGTAGCGAATATTTACTCTGTAATGAAGCAGGGGATTAAAGATGGTCTCGCTTCCAATCTTATGTCAGTCAGTGGACTTTCTGGCGGTGACGCAAGAATGTATAACAATCAGATTGAAAATAACTCAAGTATGCTCAGCCGTTTCCAGGCAAAGGCTATAGCATATTCGCTTGCAACATCGGAACATAATGCAAGTATGGGTATTATTGTTGCAGCGCCTACTGCAGGTGCGTCAGGCATCCTAAGTCGGATCGTAGCCATGT
>JAZUBN010000042.1:0-8148 GCA_045638565.1 Oscillospiraceae bacterium
CATCTTTCACGTGTCATGTGCATAGAGAGCTTGACCTTTCCGCGGACCATTTTACTTGAATATTTATAGCCGAGAGCTGCAATCCCGCCTGTTATAACACCGCATACAATGCCGACCATCAGGCCGCCGCCAAAACCTTTGAGCATATCTTCATTGCCATCCTTGCCAAGGCCCCATGCTTCATTTGCAGCAAGGAATGTGATCTGTGCGCAGTTGAGCTTAGGCTCTCCTTCAGGGCGATTGATGTACTTGTCAATAACGTCAAAAACTTTCATTTTGCTTTCCTCCGTTGTATTTAAGATATTCCTATTATACCATATAATATTCTCACACGCAATATTTACTCTTGACTTAAACCCAACTTTAGGTTATATAATATCATTAGTAAAAATAAACTGAGGTATTTTATGACAAACTTTTTTGCAAAAATTATTGAGCCGCCAAGGGACATAATCCCGAAGGAAAGGCAGATGTTTTCCAATCAGGACTTAAAAAAGCTTATTATTCCGCTTGTCATTGAGCAGGTGCTTGTTATGTTTGTCGGTATGGCCGACACAATGATGGTATCACACGCAGGCGAAGCGGCTATTTCGGGCGTTTCTCTCGTCGATATGATAAACGGTGTGTTTTTATATGTATTCAATGCCCTTGCGGCCGGCGGTACAATTGTCGTTGCCCAATATATGGGTTCGGGTGATATGGACAGAGCCAAGCGTTCATCAAGTCAGCTTGTTATGATATCCACACTGCTGTCTTTCATTTTCTTCGGTTTTATTATGACAGGCAACCGTCCGCTGCTCTCCCTGCTTTTCGGGCAGATTGAAGCTGATGTTATGGATGCGGCTATGACTTATCTTGTAATCACAGCCTTCTCCTTCCCGTTTATGGCGCTTCATAGTGCCTGCACGGCTCTTTTCAGAGCGATGGGCAATTCCAAGCTGACCATGAAGGTATCTCTTGGCATGAACATCCTCAATGTAATCGGCAACGCAATCGGTGTATTCGTTCTTCACGCAGGTGTTGTGGGTGTTGCCATAGCTTCGCTTATTTCCCGATTTGCCGCCTCTGTCGTTATGTTTGTGCTTCTGCTCGATAAAAACAGAACTATACATATTAAAATCAGAGAGATTTTCTCCTTCAATAAGGATCTTCTCAAAAAGATTCTCCACATTGCAATTCCAAACGGTGTGCAGAGCGGTCTTTTCCAGATTACACGTGTACTGCTGACAAG
Source organism: Oscillospiraceae bacterium (assembly GCA_045638565.1). Taxonomy (GTDB): domain Bacteria; phylum Bacillota; class Clostridia; order Oscillospirales; family Butyricicoccaceae; genus SIG471. Next base: position 1,232 of record JAZUBN010000042.1, read on the forward strand.
TATTATCGCCACATTCGGCACAGCACAGATTGCCGCAAACGGTGTTGCCGTTTCGATAGACAATATCAACACCATCATCAATTCGGCTGTAAGCATGGCCATTCCGACTGTAATCGGACGATGTGTCGGCGCAAATGACTATAAGCAGGCAACATATTACGCCAAGAAAATGCTCCTTATAGCTCAGTTCAGCTCGATAGTGCTCAATGTTTCCCTTTTCCTCTCCTTACCGCTTATTCTCAATATGTACGCCCTTTCGGCTGAAGCTTCACGATATGCCTACATACTTGTTTCCATCCACTCACTGTGGACAATTCTTCTCGGCACATCGTCCGGCCCTCTGCCATCGGTACTCAATGCGGCAGGCGACGTGCATTTTACAATGAAGGTTGCGGCGGCAGGTCTTATCATCGGCAGACTTTTCTGCTCATATATTTTCGCCATCACATTCGGATGGGGCATCATCGGTATGTGGATTGCAATGGCAACCCACTGGAGCTTCAACAGTTTCTTCGGTTATTACCGCTTCCGCTCGGGCAAATGGATGGACAAACGCATAGTTTAACAGATAAAAAGGCTGTACGAAATGTACAGCCTTTGTTTTATTCCAGTTCAATCAGATACGCCCGACACGGCGAGCCATCGAAGCCTTTGATATTAAGAGGCAATGCGCTGAGGAAGTATTTCCCCTCCTTGACGCCATCGAGGACAATGCCTTCAAGCAGGACGATTTCCTTACTGAGCAGTATCTTATGCACCTTCATAGGGGCATTTTCAGGGCCTACACTTTGACTTTCGTTGCCGATAAGCTTTATATTATAGTCGGCAAAAACCTCCGCTGCCTCTGCCGTGACAACGGCATCACCTGCTATCAGTATGCGTTCAGCCGCGCCATTATTTACAGCTTTTCCCATTATTTCAGCCGCATCGTCAGCTGTCACTTCACCATTATGACGTGCCACATAGCAAAGTCCCACGAAGCTTTCAGGCGGCATTTCATCGATCGTTTTGCCCTCATTTATAAAATGAAAAGGAGCGTCAACGTGAGTGCCATTGTGAGCGCACATTGAAAATGCCGACATATTGTAAATGTCGCCCTTGTCCATACTTACAAGACGCTCACCCTTTGGCGCAGGGTCTCCGTGATAAACCTTGCAGGACAGTATTTCCTGAGAAATATCGATAATTTTCATATTTTACTCCTTGTAAGCTGTCAGAATACCCTTGTGAGTCTTGTGAAAATGACGAAGCTGTTTCTTATGGTGGCACAGCTTTTCTCTGCAGTTGGCACAATGTATACCTGCATTGGTCTTTTCGGAAAATCTTTCGGGATACTTATGTACATATATCTCCCACACAATAAACAGCGCAAGCGCCACAAAAAGAAGGCTCCATGTATAATAACCCGGAATGAAAATGAACGGTGTGAACATCATTGCAAAATCCCAGTTATAGATTCGACAGGTGGTGCAGCATTTGTTTTTCATAAACCATGTCTGGAAGGGACAGAAAAACAGAATACATATCATGTCGCAAACAGAATAGAAAAGGCTGATGAGCAAAAGTATGCCCTCATCGATGATGTCGGCAAAATAGAGCGCACCGATTATACCATTGAGAATTATCCATGCTGCTGCAACTGCCGCCGTGGATTTTTTGCTGTCCAGCTTGATTTTTTCTACTTTGGTCGGGATGAAATTGCGTCGGAATTGCTTCTGACAGCCCATACTTTCAAACTTTGACGGGAAGAATCTTTCAACCATTTCGATGATGAAAACCATCCATATGATGCTCATAAGAATGGGCATATTTTCAACTTCGCCCACAAGCGGACTTTCCACATGTATTGGATTTACGATATACATAATAAGGGCTGCAATGAAGAGAAGCGAACGCCCTGCAAGCTTTGCATAGTGTATTTTTGATATATCTGACATAATGCCTCCATATGTGAGTCTATGCATAAATATTAGCACAATCCTGTCGGCTTTTCAATCACCATTCATCCTTATCCGTTACCTTTTCAGGCTGTTTTACAAAGACATAGTGGCTATCATCCGAACGGGATTCATCGAAGGCAAAGCCGAGATGAGCAAAGGATTTCATGCCCTCAGGACTTGTGATGTTGTTCTCCGCCATAAAGCGTACCATAGCGCCTCTGGCCATCTTACACATTGTGCCCTTCTCGATAATTTTTCCATCTTTTTCCTCTCCAAATGTGACAGAAACCATTTTAATATTCTTTGGCAGATGCTTTGAAACCGCTATGCTGTATTCCTTTGAGGCAAGGTCAATTATGCAGTCTTCATCTCTGCATATTTCCTCACAAATACTGTTTTCCCAGTATGAGTAAAGGTCTTTAACTTTACCTGTTTTCAGCTTAGCCTGCATCTCAAGGCGATATGAAACCACTCCATCAAAAGGTTTTACAACTCCATAAAATCCTGAAATTATACGCAGGTGCCTGTCGAGATAATCAAGTCCGTCCGCATCCAGCACTCCTGGCGCCATATACTGATACTGTATGCCTTCATATGCCAGAATCGCAGGAGTCAAATCGCCTCTGAGATTCATTCTGCCAAGGCGCTCGACGTTAAGCGAGGCTATATCGTCATTACACTTCCACAGCTTTTTCAGCTCGTCATAACTCATCGATTTCAGAATGGTCATTATTTCTTCTGCCCTGTCAATAAAAACAGGCAGTGTCTTCCATTCAAGCCCGTCGTCCTGACGCATTTTCTTGGCAGGTGAAATTATTATCTTCATATTTTCTCTCCTATCCAGCGGGCGATTTCCTCTGTCACCTTGTCTGCTGTGCCGTTTGCATACTCGTGGAAAATATCATGGCGTGCATTTTCATAAAGGCATATCTTTACATCCCTGAATCCGCGTTTTTCCATATTATGTAAAATCTGAACAACGCCTTTTCCCATATTGCCTACAGGGTCATCCCTGCCTGACATAAGCAGGACAGGCATTTCCTTATTCCAGCCCACGCAGGCGTGCTGCTGCCCTGTACGCTTCATTGAAGACAGAAGCTGATGGAAAAGCCCTGACGAAATATCCCTGCGACAGGCATCATCATTCATATATTCATCAAGCTGAGCCTCATCCGAGCAAAGCCAGTCAAACCGTGTGCGGCACGGCTTGAACTTATCATTATATGTGTCAAATGACAACTTGCGCACAAGGTCCGTTGTGTTGTCAAAGCCATTTTTTGTAATCTGTGTGGATACGATAAACTTCATAATATCAAGGACAAATGAAGGCTGATAGCCTGTGCCGGCAATAATTGCACCCTTGATTTCCTTCGGATGTCTTGAAATATACTCCCTCAGCAAAAATGAACCGAGAGAAAATCCCAGCATAAAATATGGTGCATCAGGATATTTATTATGGAAAAGACTGTAAATTCTATGCATATCATTAAGTGATGCTTCCCAGCCGTCTTTGCCCATTGTGGCAATATTCATCTTTGATTCATTCAAACCGTGACCACGAAGGTCAAAGCCGCAGACGGCAATTCCCATCGCTGTAAGTTTTTCAGCCTGTTTTTCATATCTGCCGATGTGCTCTGTCATGCCGTGGGTTATCTGCAAAACAGCGCGTACATCATTTTCAGGCATCCATACGCATCCGTGAAGACGCACATCTCCGCTGCCGTTAAAAACAAAATCTTCTCTTTTCATATTTCTTCCCCCTTTTCGGGATTTTTCTTTACCTATATAATATCAAAACTTATAGTTTTATGCAATATTATTCATATAAAAGTAAAAGCTCTCCATCCCGAAGAGCTTTTATTATGCACATATATTTTGCATTGGACAAAATTGTTACATATATTCTTTTTGTCCTTTGATTCTCATTATATTGCTATGCTATTATTCATCTGCAGGCTGGCTATCGGAAACCTTTTTTGAAAAGGATTTTCAGCTGGTAAACAAACACGGAAGGCTCTTTTATCTCCCTTTCCAGCAGCCATCTGCCTATGGCGCTTACATAGAAGTCACATACGGCGCGTACATAGACCTCCTCTGTATCGAACGCTGATCCTTTCTTTAACCTGAGGTAAAGAAGGTCGCCGAGATGTTCTGCAAGACAGTTCTGACCGGTGATCTTCATTACCTTACGGTAGAAGTCACGATTTTTATATAAATAAAGGCATATTTCCTTAACAAGCTGCCATTCATCAATATCGTCGGAACGCAGTTTGGCGTGAATGCCCGATTCGCTGTCAAAAATCCAGTTGACAAGGTCGTATTTATCCCTGAAATGATAGTAAAAGCTTTTGCGATGAAGGCCGCACTTTTCGCATATGTCATTGATGACAATCTTGCTGAAAGGCTTTTCCTCCATCAGTTCCTTCAGGGCTTTTGCCATTGCATTCTTTGTGATACACGTGTCCGTCATTGTCTTTCTCCCTTCATATTAAAAAAGACCCACTTGCCCTGCGCAAATAAGTCTTGTCATTTAAGATAAAACCAGGACAGCGCCATGATGTTGGCTTCATCGCACACATGTGTGCTGACTACTCCCTTATTTATATTAAGAAATTGTTAATTTCTCTTTGTTGCCTATATTTTACCATATAATATGATAAAATCAACCCTTATTTTCTGTCCATTTGCCTGCTTTTGTGCAAACTTTTTTACCCTTGACCGTATGGGTTATATTTGGTAAAATTAAAGAAAAAGCGTTGGAGGCATTTTTATGGCTAAACTGCGTATTGACAATAAAACCGATATAAAAAAGGCGCTGGATGCCGCATTGCTCTGTGGCTTTATGGCTGAGAGCTCACTTTTCCCAGTTATAAATCCGGGGGATGAAATTGAAGTCCCTGACGACATTTCTGCATCTGCCCCGCCTGCAAACTATACACCTGCTCATAAGGCAGGTCCGCTCTGGCAGACAGATTTCAGAAAGAAAAAGGGACTTGAAAATCTGCTTAGCGAAGGTATGTTTTTAACCGATACCGACTATGATTTTCTGCCCGACAGAATAGATGTAAAGTTTGCTCTTCCTGAAACTTCCGATGAGTATTTGCTTTGCGCCGCCTGCAATCTGGCTTACCGTTTCGGCATGGAAACAACAGGCATTGAAGGCAGTATATATGCCGATGATAATTATAACGGCAAGTTAATTTACTTTACAGGAGAAAATGCTCCTGAGATTATTTTAGAGGATAACGGAAATGTAAAAATCAACGGTCACGGCGAAGAACTGCTTACATTTATTTCCAGTTTGTGCAATACGTTCCCTAAGCTTGATGCCTTTTATACATGGCGCGATGAGCTGATGAAAATGACCGATGATTTAGTATTCCGAAGCATTGACGGACAGTTTGCCTATGCCAATGCATTCGATGGCAACCGCACCCTTTATCACACTCCTGACAAAGAATCACGCATTGCTGATTATTTTGCCAAAACCTCCCTCAATGCTATCCCATACAACACTCCGAAAGAGGTATGGAGCAAGGATTTTGCCTATCCATGGGAGGCTGACGAGTTCGTTCGTATTTTTGAAGAAAATGTTCTTCCTCTGCTCAATCGCGGTGACACGATATATGTCGAAGGCGCGCTGAGTGAAGACAAGGATGTGCGTGCCGATGTGCTAAGCCAGATTATTCGATCCGCCTTTGCAAAGGGTATCAATATCGAGGAAACTCAGATTGTGTGCGCCTACAAGCAGGGATTTTCGTGGATAGATGAAGTTGTCATTCCTCAGCTCAGATGCCTTGTCAACGATAAGATTACCATATCCTTCAAGCCTTATCTTGCGCCCGGCGAGACCGAATGGCGTGATGAAAACGGCGCAACGCCTTCATACAACAATGTGGGTGGCGGAAGCGAAAACAAGTGGCTTGATCTGCCTATCCGCTATCTTCAGGAGCTTTATCCTATCGAGGATATGATTGTAAATCAGCTGAAAATCGACCGTGACAACATAGTTTTTGCCCTTCTTGACACAGACGAAGATATCACTTATGCCGTCGAAGCTGCAGGAATGCGTTTTACATACAAGGCTCACGCTTCCGAACGTCCTTTTATGAATGAGTATCCGCAGATGGGCAAGGTACATCCGTCGACAGGATATATAAAGGTTATAAAAGAGAGCGAAACCCTTTTTGAATCTGATATAAAGACCGACCTTGAGCGAATCTGGGACAGTTATCAGGCTGAGGTGCTGCCAGCTGTAAAAGAATGGTGCGAACAGAAATATCCGAATATTTCAAGTGAAAATCAGCCCTTCTTCTCGCAGCTTAAATTGGAAATTTCTGTAAGTGAACCAGATTATCGTCTTGAAAGCCGTGAGGATATGATTTCCTCCCTTGATGCTCTGCATGAAGATATGTATTTCCTGGGAGGCGACTATTTCAAGAATTATGGCACTGAAAAATGCGGAGCTTTATTTGATGCGCCCGGCCTTATTCTTCCTGTGATTCACAATTCCAAGGGCGCTCCTCGCTTTACTGCTACACTTTATGAAAACACAGCCGACACCCCTTATCTTGAAACGGACGGCAAAATCGCGGCTCAGCCATTGAATCGAGATGATATTTCCCTCTTTATCAGCCGTATTTCATACGAAAACGGACTTGTTTTTGACATTACTGCACAGGGTGTGGAGGAATCTGCCCTTGCCTCCTATACTGAACTTATCGGCAAAAATGTCATTACACGAGGTATTGGCAAAATGAACTTTATTGCCGACAGCGGCAATATCCATACAGCCTGTCCGCAGAGGGAAACTATTAAAAAATGTAAAAATATAGAAGATATCGACATCCATGAAGGTCAGCTTTTCAGCTATGAAATGTATATCGACCTTATGAATGAGCTGAAGCAGGTTGATGGTATTGAAATATTCGAGACCGCTACTTCTGCAGTATATGGCGGCAAAGTCTATGCCGTATG
>JAZUBN010000043.1:0-5347 GCA_045638565.1 Oscillospiraceae bacterium
CTCCCTTGCCTAAAGGGAGGGGGACCGCCAACAGGCGGTGGAGGGATTTACGACGTCCCGCATTATCCAGAACATAACCCCAATATTCCCCGGTAAAACAGGAGAAAACAATTCTTATGCGAAACTTACTTAAAGTACCAAAACAACAGGATGCAGAGCTTCGGGAGCTTGAAAACAAGCTCTTTCCGTCCATTTTAATCGAACAGCTCAGCTCGGTGCTTCTGGGCATTGTAAATACAATCGTAATGGGTATGGTGTCGACAGCCGCCCTCGCAGGTGTTGGTCAGATAACATCCCTCACAAACGTAATCTTCCTCTTCTTCAATGGTCTCGGTCAGGGCGGCGCAGTTATGGTTGCCCAGAGCGTTGGCGCGAAGGATGAAAAAATGATGAAGAAAAGCTTCGAGCAGGCGCTTATGGCGGGCACATTCGTCAGCCTTCTCGTCCTTGCTGTCCTTTTCGTCTTTAAAAATCTTATCCTCAGCTCGCTTTTCGGCGCAGTCGAAGCCGATGTTATGAAGGCGAGTGACGACTATTTTTCCATCTGTATGTTTGCAACACCGTTGTGGGCGGTCTATTATCATATCGCAGGTGCTATGCGCTCTTCGGGCGATACAAAGACTCCGATGAAGGCGACAGTCGTTATGAATGTCATCAATATCACGGCTTCCCTCCTGCTGTGTATCGTGATGGGTCTTGATGCAATGGGCGCAGGTATTGCCCTTGTTATGTCGGTATTTTCCGGCTGTATCGTCTGCTTTGTCAAGCTTATTGGCAAGGATTATCACCTCGATATGCCAAAAATCGCAGGCTATAAGCCTGATATGGCTATGATCAAAAAGGTGTGGGGCATCGGTATTCCAATCAGCCTTGAAAGCCTTATGTTCCAGGGCGGACGCCTTCTTCTGCAGGTTTTCGTTGCGGGTATGGGCACAGTGATGATTTCGGCTTATCAGGTGGCAAACTCCCTCTGCAATATCTTCCAGCTTCCTATGATTTCCGCTCAGAATCTCATCGTCACAATCATCGGCAGATGTACAGGCGCAGGCGGCAGAAAGCGTGTCCGTGAAACCCTCGATTACTTCAACAAGAAGACCTTCACTTGGTCGCTCTATGTTGGCGTTATCTGCTTCGCACTGGCATATCCTGTCGGCTTCGTCTTCACACGTGAAGTGGAAGTTGTAAAAATTGCGTGGATTCTTATGTGTATCTACGGCGCATTTATGCCGTTCTTCTCGGCATCCTTCGATACTCCGCAGGGCTTCAAGGGGGCAGGCGAAACACGTTTCAGCCTTGTTGTCGGCACAGCTTCCATGTGGATTGTAAGAGTTATCGGCTCCTGGTTCTTCGGTGTGTACTGCGGTATGCAGGCATACGGACTTTACCTTGCAATGTGTCTTGACTGGGTTGTCCGCGGCTTGCTCTATTACTGGTGGTTCAAAACCGACAACTGGATGTGCTACGTAAGAGATTAAGTTTAACAGCAACAAAAAAGCCACCCATCCGGGTGGCTTTAATTTATGTTTTATTCTTTATTACCCACTTATAACGCCAGATGACGATTATAAGACCGAGAGCCCAGCTGATACATTCTGCGACGGCGATTACGTCGACACCGATTATATCACGCAGGATAAACGAGCCTGCGATGCGGACAAAGAGGGAGAAAATGCTGATGAAAGACACAAATTTCACGTCTTTTGCCCCTTGCAGATAGCCGATAAATGCATTATAGACGGCAAAGCAAGGATAAAAAATGGCGCACAGCTTAAAGAATCGCCAGCCGATGTCGATGGAATCCTGACTTAATCCGAAAAGGCTGAGAAGCCAGCCGCCCATAAACACAAAGACGAGTGTGACAGCGAGGGAGAAAACCCCTGCCATAATAGCGCCTGTCGCAAGACCTTTTCTCGCGCGTTCAGGTCTTTTTGCCCCGAGATTCTGCCCTGTGAAGATGGAAATTGCCGAGCCGAGATACAGGATCGGAGTAATTGTCAGCGAATCTATACGATAGGCTGTGGAAATTGCCGCAACGGCAATAACGCCGAAATAATTGTTGATACTCTGCAGAATCATCTGTCCAACAGAATTGAGGCAGGTCTGCAGCATTTTAGGAATACTGAGGGTGACAGTTTCCTTGAAAATACCCATATCATAAAGGGATTTTTTGAAGCTGAGGCGGAAAAAGTCATTTTTATTTGCAAAACGTATGAGATAAATTGCTGAAATGCTCTGGGCTATAACTGTCGCCAAGGCAGCGCCGCCCACGCCCATTTTCAGCTCTGCAACAAAGAAAAGGTCGAGAGCAACATTGATAACGGTGGAAATTATAAGGGCATAAAGCGGTCTTTTACTGTCGCCGATGGCTCTCAGCATACCGCCGTATATATTGTAAAGTCCGGAAAAAACAATGCCCGCCGCAGAAAAGTTAAGGTATGAAGCCGCTCCCGGTATGATTTCGGCAGGAGTGCCCATAAGGGCGAAAATATTGTATTTTATCACAACGATAAGGACGCTGGCAAAGATGGCGCCTATTCCCATAAAAGTCAAAGCTGTGGTGATAAGCTTTTTGATTTTGTCATATTCCTTTGCGCCGAACATATGGGAAAGCTGAATGGAAAAGCCTGTCATCAGCCCCACTATGGCGAAAAAGCAGATGTTGAGTACGGCTGAGGCGGCGCTGACCGAAGCCACCGCTGTATCGCCGATAAAATTGCCGAGAATGAAGGCATCTGTCAGCGAATAAAGCTGCTGCAGGATGCCGCCTGCCACCATCGGGAGGGTGAACCTCCAGAGAGCTTTGGTGATGTTGCCCTCGGTCATGTATGAATTATCTTTCAAGGAAAAACCTCCTTTGACAGGTATTTGCAATGGAATATTTTGTAGGGGATGGCGCTCTGCGACATACCGCAGAGGAAATAATAAGTAATAGTTAAAAGTGAAGAAGTGCGGTGTGATAAATCACATTTGATAGGTAACAATCCCTCCGTCACTTCGTGACATCTCCCTTTACACAAGGGAGGCTATCAGATTGGTTGTATGGAATGGTGCTCTGTGAAGCTGACGGATAAAGTGTCCTGTAGGGGAGCTGCTTGCCGCTCCCGCATTATTCAATCGCGCCGCAGGCACCTTAATGTTTGCATGGCAAACAATTCATGGCAAAGCCAATTCATGTACCTGTACAATTCGTGCCAACGGCAATTCATTATATTTATTCCTTAATCAGATCCAGAATCTCCATAGGATTATCGATGATTGTGCAGGCATTGTTGTTTTCAAGCTCTGCTCTGTCGCGGAAGCCCCATGTGCAGCCGACAGTATGAAGTCCGGCTCTTGCGCCTGCCATCATATCTGTGCCTGTATCGCCCACATAGAGAATGTCTTCCTTTGCAATGCCCAGCATATCGATGATTTCAAGGATGGCTGTTGGGTCTGGCTTTAATGGCACGCCTTCGCGGTTGCCGAAAACGATGTCGAGAAGCCCGCCGAGAGTTGCTTCGACCACCTGTGCTGTCGTGCTGTGCGGCTTGTTGGAAATAACGGCAGTTTTGATGCCCTTTTCCCTGGCAGCCTTCAGCATTTCAACAACACCGTCATAAGGGCGTGTGAGATAGAGATAGTTTTCGTCGTAAATCTTATTATAGTCATAGAGCATCTTTTCAAGAAGCTCCTTGTCATCGCAGTTGCGGTCACGAAGCATACCTGTCATAAGGTTTCGCGCGCCCTGACCTGTGAGAATCTTATAGCGCTCGGTTTCGATAGGCTCGAAGCCGTATTTCACAAGAGTGTGATTTGCATAGTAGGCGATACTGTCAAGAGTATTGAGCAGTGTGCCGTCAAGATCAAAAATAATAGCTTTTGTCATAGGTTTATCTCCGGATTTATATTTTTAATGATGTACAACATCATCTGTCTGTTTTATTTTTTCAATAACAGCCTTGCCCTCGTCTGTCATAAAGAAATCGTATGTGGTCGATGGCACGAGCTTGCTGAGTAGTTCAAAATCGTCATTTTTCAGCGCCATACGGACATTTGATGCCGAAATCGCCTTGTTTTCCTGCTCAAGACGTGGAATAATTACAGCTTCCACCCCAAACTCAGGCAAAATCTTTTCCATAGCCTCATTGTAGATTGCGGTGACACGGCTTGTCTTTTCCTCGCCTGCAAAACGCTTTGTAATGCCGACAGCCTTTGCGATTCTGCCGAAAATCTCCATATCAAGACGGGTGTGCGCCTCGGCAACAATGTCGGCATCCTTGAGAAAATATGACGGGAAGGTGGCAGATGAAATGAGATAACTGCCCGTTTCATGGTAAATTATATTATCAAGATGGGCTGTGCCCTCTTTGATAAGCTTCATTCGTGCCTTGAAAGGTACTAAACTTGCATCTTCCGAAACGGCGAAAAGATGGAGGGTGTCGCACATTTTTGCCGCAGTTTCCACAAGGTAAAGATGCCCCTTTGTAAATGGGTTTGCATTCATTACGATAGCACCCTGAATGCCCTCTGTCTTTGTGGAAGCCAGCTTTTTAAGGTAATTTTCAAAGCCTGTACGCTTGTTTTCCATAAAGACAACACGGTTTTCAACTCTTACGATTTCGTGGAAACCGAGAGATTCAAAAAACTTCGCCTTGTCGCACTTTGTATAGAGAAAAACGTGGGAATTGCCCTTTTCCAGCTGATACTGGAGCAGATGGGTGATTATTTTGTTGAGGAGACCTTCGCCCTGATATTTTGAATCGACGGCAAGACAGCGCAGAGTGTTCATAAAAGCCGAGCCTGTCGCCATAAGATTATCATTTTCGTCGAAAAGTCCCACAGTATAGTCAAGATTTCCGTCCTTTTCAATGCCTTCTTTGAGCAGAAGGGCATCAAGATCGCGCAAAGCCTTGCGGTTATGTGAGCGAATCTGGCGGATTTCGTTATCGAACATAGTGAAATACCTCCCTGAGAGTTACATCCCTTTAATTATAGCATATAACGCAGCATTTTGCACCATAAATCGAAAAAAAGTATAAAAGAAAAGCCACTCGTCTGAGTGGCTTTTGTTTTTGTATTCTGAAAACCACGCCATAGTGGCGTGGTTCAAAAGAGCTTAAGCGGTGAACAGAAAATATTGTATCAGTCTAAGACCAGAAGAAGATATTTTAATATCCAAGTGAAAAGCCTTCCCCTTGAGGGGAAGGGGGACCGCTTGCGGTGGATGAGGTGTAGCCGCGTGGCGGCGTTTATTTAATATGACTTCGTCACCACCTCATCAGCCTCGATACTCTCGGCAGCTTCCCCTCAAGGGGAAGCCATGCAGATAATCAACCCATTTATGGGTAGCAAGTAATCCTACGCATGG
>JAZUBN010000044.1:0-4120 GCA_045638565.1 Oscillospiraceae bacterium
CAACCCCCTTACCGCACCTGTATGGATGAATATCCAGCTTTTCAAGCTCATTCATCACATACTCAACAGCCTTTGGCATATCAAGTCCTGTTTCGGCATTTTTATGAAAAAATCTGCGGTGCAGCACAGTTTCATCCATAAGCGCAAGCGCTCTTTTATACATATCCATATTTTCCTCCTTTTTCTTTTTATTATTGCCCATTAAAAATGAAATATTTTTAATATCAGTCTTGAAATTAAACACTATCGGTTGTATAATCAAGCTATAAAATATTTTTTCAAAAGGAGAAAAGTTATGATAAAAGAACGTCTTGCGAAGCTTCGTGCTGCTATGGCAGAACGAAACATAGACATCTATTTTATCCCTACAGCAGACTTCCACGAATCTGAAAATGTAGGCGAATACTTCAAGACACGTACATTTATGTCGGGTTTTGATGGCTCTGCAGGTGTTATGGCTGTTACAATGACAGAGGCAGGCCTCTGGACAGACGGCAGATACTGGATCCAGGCTGAACGCCAGATCGCAGGCTCCACAATCAAGCTCTATAAGACAGGCGAAGAAGGTGTGCCTTCTGTTGAGCAGTTCATCGATGCTAAACTTCCTGAAAACGGTAAGCTTGGCTTTGACGGCCGTGTTGTAAACGCTCGTCTCGGTATGAACTTCAAGAAGATCGCTGACAAGCACAATGCTTCCATGCACATTGATGAAGACCTTGTTGATTCTTTCTGGAATGACAGACCTGCAATGGCTAACGAACCTGCTTTCATTCTCGATACAAAGTATTCCGGCAAGGCTGTTGCTGAAAAACTGGCTGACGTACGCGCAAAGATGGCTGAAGAAGGCGCAAATGTTCATGTGCTCACATCTCTTGATGATATCGCATGGCTTCTCAACATCCGCGGCAGAGATATCGAAAGCTTCCCTGTTGTAATCTCCTTCGCTGTTATCACAAAGGAAGAATGCCTCTGGTTTGTTGGTGCAAACGCAATCACAGAAGCTGTTGCAAAGCATCTTGCTGACAACAATATCACAGTAAAGCCTTACGGCGAAATCTATGATTATCTCCCATCTCTCGTAAATGAAAAGGTATGGCTCGATCTTCACAGAGCTAACTATCGTATCTACAACATTTTCGCTGATTCCTGCCTTGTTGCAAAGACAACTCCTGTAATTCTCATGAAGGCTATCAAGAATCCTGTTGAGCTTGAAAACACAAGAAATGCTCACATCAAGGACGGCGTTGCTTTCACAAAGTTCATGTACTGGCTCAAGAACAACGCAGGCAAGATGCATATCACAGAAAAGAGCGCTGAAGAATATCTCCTCAAATGCAGAGAAGCTCAGGAAGGCTTTATCGAACCAAGCTTCACAACAATTTCTGCTTACGGCGCAAATGCTGCTATGATGCATTACCATGCAACTGCTGAAACAAATACAGATGTTGAACTTGGCAACTTCTACCTCGTTGACTCGGGCGGACATTACTGGGAAGGCTCCACAGACATCACAAGAACAATGGCTCTCGGCGAACTTTCCTACGAACAGAAGCTTCACTTCACAGCTGTATGCCGTTCCACACTCAATCTTGCTGCTGCAAAGTTCCTCTACGGCTGCAACGGCCAGAATCTTGATATTCTCGCTCGCGGTCCTATCTGGGATCTCGGCATCGACTACAAGTGCGGCACAGGTCACGGCATGGGCTATCTCCTTCTCATTCACGAGCCACCAAACGGCTTCCGCTGGAAGAGCGTTCCTGAAAGAGTTGACGGCGGCATCCTTGAAGAAGGTATGGTAACTACAGACGAACCAGGTATCTATCTCGAAGGCAAGTACGGCATCCGTACTGAAAACGAGCTCATCTGCCACAAGGGCGAAAAGAACGAGCATGGTCAGTTCATGTATTTTGAAAACATCACTGTTGCTCCTATCGACCTCGATGGTATTCTCCCTGACGAAATGAGCAAGACAGAGCGCAAGCGTCTTAACGACTTCCATAAGTTTGTTTATATGAAGCTTTCTCCATATATGACAGAGGAAGAAAACGCATGGCTCAGACACTACACAAGAGAAATCTAAGTGCATAAAATTAAGGCAGTCCATTATGGACTGCCTTTTTGTTTTTTAGGAAACAACCCCTCCACCATTCTGCGAATGGTCCCCCTCCCCTTACACAGGGGAGGCTATCAAAGGTGGGGATGCCTTTTTGTTATATCCCTAAAATATATATGCCGTTGTGGTTTTTGTTTTGTTCGAGCCATTTGAGGAGTGGCTCGTAGTCGAGGGGTTTTGCTGTTTTTATGGCTTCAATTATGCCGTCAAGGGTTTCAGGCGGGTAATAATTTATGCCGTAGACATCGACAGGACCGCTTTTGAGGTTGTTGTATATTCCGTCGCTGAAAATGGCGCTGTAATGGGTATAAAATTCATTTTCATCGGAGATATAAAGGGAATCATCTTTCCAATGCTTTACGCTGTCTACAGCCACGATTTTCCCGATTTCCGTGCCCTTTGGCAGCAGGCATGGCTGGATTTCCATAAAGCACGAGCCATTATATTCCCTGCGCTCATCCTGATTTGCAAATGTATGGAAAATCATAGTTACACCTCGGCATTGATAACGATTTCATCACGCTCGGCTTTGATTTTATTCATCTTGTCTTCATTTTCGCTTATGCGATTATTCAAAAGATTTATAATTCCTCCTAACTGCACACAAACACTCTCGATTTTGCCAATAGTTTTTCCTATTTTCGTTGCAACCGATATGTTTGTAAATATATCGTCTAGATAAATGTCGGCATTTTTTGCCAGAACTCCTATGCTGTTCAGAATATCTGTGTCGATATTAGACTCTTTAAGTCTGTAGTTTATTCTGTCCACTTCACCTGAAAGTTTGCCTATTTGGTATTCAGCATCACGTAGTTTTTCACGTTTTTCACGTTCAAACTTCATTTCACCATAGCTTGATCTGCCGCCCCCAAGGCCTGTTGCATCTATTTTTGCCATTTTTTCAGCTTCGCTAAGCAAGGAAATAATTCTTCTTCCCATACTGTCTGCATTGCTTACTCCGGTTCTTTCTTCGCGAATATAATTATTCTTTCCAATAATTTCATAAATCTGCTCATCAAGCTCAACAATCTTTTTTGCCGCAGGGGATTTCATCTCTTTTATGTACTCAATTTTCTCCTTTATTGCCTTTTCGTATTCAGGCTCAAGGTATCTGACCTCATTATATTCATCTATGTATCTTTTCAGGTCATTTTTCATTGTTTCAAGCTGGAAATTGGCGGCATCGTACTTCTTTTTGGCATCGTATGCCTCTTCTCTTTCCTTTTCCAGCTTGTCGGTCTTTTTGCCCGAAAGGGCTGTGAAGAAAGCCTTTATGCCATTGCCCTCAAGCTTTTCCACATCTTCCTGCTCAATATACATCTGAGTCATAAGCTTGCGCACCTCAGGCTCAAGCTGTGCTATATTTTCACGAAGCTCTTTAAGCACAGTTTCAAGCTGGCTCTTGCGGAGGATTTTTTCCCGAAGCTCAAAAAGTTTTTCGTTGTTGTAAGTCATGGTACACCTCCCGTATTTTTTACAGTTTTATACAGTTACATCATTTGTTGTGAAGCGGATCATTTTTGATAAATCTTCAAGTGACATTTCGACCTGATAGCCGATTTTGCCGGCTGAGAAGATGATTGTGCCAAAGTTTTCGGCTGTTTTATCTATCGTTGTTGTGAAGAATTTCTTCATTCCGATTGGCGAGCAGCCGCCGTGGACATAGCCTGTCAGCGGAAGCAAATCCTTGCTTTTCAGCATTTCAATATTTTTTTCGCCCACCGCTTTTGCCGCCTTTTTAAGGTCGAGCTCACAAGGCGACGGAATGACGAAAACATAGTTTTTTCCGCTTTTGGAAGTTGTGACGAGTGTCTTGAAGACCTGATTTTCATCCTGTCCCAAAAGCTTTGCAACGTCAGTTCCGCTCATAGCCTCGCCATTGCCATATGTATATGCATTATATTTTATGCCCTTTTTGTCGAGCATTTTCATGACGGTTGTCTTGTCCATAATTTACTCCTTTTCTTCATTCCGCAACCCCTCCGTCACACTGCGTGTGCCACCTCC
>JAZUBN010000045.1:0-18232 GCA_045638565.1 Oscillospiraceae bacterium
CCTATAGTTTGGTTTGTTATATGATCTAGGTTTTCACCTTTTATATCAATTTTTAAACCATTTGTTTTTAACGCATTTATTTCTTCAAATGCTCCAGGATTTAAACTTGAAATAATAGGAGTCACACTTGAAACAGAATCATTATTAATAACTACTGTTACTGTACCAACCTTTGTCAAATCTGTGTAAGTTGATGCCAAAACCCCACTTAATGCAAGTGAAGAGGTTTTACTTGGAGCTTCTTCATAAGTTGTATTCACTGCTGACACAAGTTCTAATGTGTCAACACTAAATGAACCTTCTATACCCTCAACTACAGAACTATAAGATAAACTTGCAGTAATTGCTGTATTTGAATGATTTGTAATTGTTATACTATTACCGTTTGCTATCCATTCACCGTTTTCTTGAGCGCCGGTGTAGGAATGTGTAGATGGATCCCACGTACCTTGAGCCTTGTCTTTGTATGTAAACTCCAACGGACCCCATGTGATATCAACACTATACACTGTACCACTTGTGTCACCTGCTATGTAATTAGCTTTAACATCAGTTGAAACATAATTATTGTAGTCTGTAATAGTTGCCGCTGTTGCTGTCATTGTGAACAACATTGCCATTGTGAGTGTTAATGCCAAGAGTTTCTTCATTTTGATTTTCCTCCTATTTTACACTGATGTTGACTGGAATTTCTGTATTAAGAACAGCCTTTTCGCCATTCTCCTTATCGTAATAATACACCATAAACTTACCGTCGTACTCGCCTTTTGTAAGCAGTTTATCAACATCTTCGACCAGATCAAGTGTTTTAATTTGATTACCCGGAGCAATTGAGCCTGACTGAGCAATAATATTATCACGAATAATTATCTGTAAAACAATATCATGCGTAGATTTGCCCGGATTTGCAAAGTAAAGCTCTGCTTTTCCGTTTTTAACAACTACGTCTTTGGAAAACGTCAGTGTAACTGCACCGCCATCTGCAGGTGCTTCATTCTTTTCGTCTGCATCATCTGGAATTTTCTCAATATTATCGTCAGCAGATGGTACTCTGTCAGGAGCAATAATTTCAGTTTTATTATTGAAAAACAAAGCCCATACTGCAATAATTACAGCCAATATGGCAATCAATAATAAAAGCAAAATTAATCGCCTGCTTTTCTTTTCGTTCAAAAAGCCACCCCCAGCATATAAATTATATGTATATTATACTAGAAGACATAAACGATTTCAATATGATTTAGTAAAATAAAACAAAAATATCCGATATGTTGTACATATCGGATATTTGTATAATTTACTTGAAATACATAAAAAGATTACACTTGATCATGCCGTTGTAAAGCTTTCTCTTCTTGTCAGCCTTCTTGCCAAAGTAATCTTCAAACTTCTCGTCAGAGGAAATGATATACTTTTTAAGCTCAGGAGCCTTTTTAAGAGCAGCACCGAAGCCCTCATAAATATCACGTGCTTCTTCAAGCTCAAGAAGTCTTTCGCCATAAGGAGGGTTACAGATAAGTGTACCTGTCATACCTGAATAATCAATAGCTGTAGCATCCTTACGGGATACTTCGATAAGACCTTCAAGACCTGCGCGCTTGATATTGTCAGTACAGATTCTTACAGCTTCAGGAGAAATATCAGATGCATAAATAGGCATCTTTACACGATTTTCCTTTGCAATAGCAGCTTCTCTCTGTTCATCAAATACAGATGTATCAAAGAAGGACCATTCTTCAGCGTCAAACTTTCTTCTTGCGCCAGGAGCGATATTCATAGCCGCCATTGCAGCTTCAATAACAATTGTACCAGAGCCGCAGAATACGTCATAGAAAGGCTCTCTGCCCTTATAACGAGCAACCTTAACCATAGAAGCAGCAAGAGTTTCTCTGATTGGCGCTTCATTCATAGCAAGTCTGTAACCTCTCTTATAAAGAGGCGCTCCTGTTGTATCAAGGAAAATGTGGCAAAGGTCATTCATAAGTGAGAACTGAACCTGCATCTTTGCCCCTGTTTCTGTCAGGAAGTTTGTACCGAGTTTAAGCTTAAGCTTTTCAACAATAGCCTTTTTTGTGATACTCTGACAGTCACGCACACTGAACAGTTTGGAATGAATTGAATAGCCCTTTACAGGGAACGCATTTGTCTTACCGATGAACTTTTCCCACGGCAGTGCCTTTACGCCTTCAAAAAGCATATCAAATGTAGTGGCTCTGAACTTACCGACAACAAGAAGAACTCTTTCGCCACAGCGAAGAGTTACGTTTGCTCTTGCGCATTCAGACATATCACCATCAAAGAACACTCTGCCATTCTCAGCAACTACGTTTTCAAACTTATTGAATTTAAGTTCATCAGCAACAAGTCCCTCAACGCCCATAAGGCAAGGAACACAAAATGTATATTTCATAAAACTTCCTTTATTTACAAATTTCAGGGCGGAAAAATCCGCCCTGATAGAATTTATTTACCAATAATGAGGCCAAAGCCACCGTTGTCTCTCTTGTACACGATACAATATTTTTCATTTTCTTCGGAATTCTTGAAGAAGAAAAATTCGTGATTAAGGAGCTCCATCTGAAGAATAGCATCTTCCACTGTCATAGGTTTAAGGTCAAATTCCTTAACCTTAACAACAGAATTATCCTCAGAAATATCAATATTTCCAAGATATTCAGCTTCAAAAGCACCCGATCTGAGTTTCTTTTCAAGCTTTGTCTTATTCTTCTGGATTTGTTTTTCTATGCTATCGATTGCCCCGTCAATTGACTTGTACATATCATTGGAACTTTCCTGAGCTCTGAAATAATAACCGGCATGTTTTACTGTGATTTCAGCAATATGTCTGCCGCGTTCAATCTGGAAAGTTACATGAGCCGTAGATTCTCTGTCAAAATATCTGTCCAGTTTTTCACATTTAATTCTTGCATATTCGTGAAGTTCTGGGGATACATCAACTTTTCTGTCAGCAATAGTAATAGTCATAAAATACCTCTCTTTCTGCCAAGGCAGAGGAGATTAAAGGATAACCTCACAGTGTCTTGTAACATTGCAGCCAATGTTTACGAAACATGGCAAGCCGGCAATATGTGTAGGATAAGACAGGATCTTAACACCAAGGCATGTAACTGTGCCACCGAAACCCTGAGGACCAATACCAAGAGCATTGATTCTTTCGAGCATTTCCTTCTGAAGACCTTCATAGAATTCGTTCTTTGCAGGGGCATCGAGCGGAGAAACACAAGCCTTCTTAGCGAGAACTGCAGCCATTTCAGATGTACCGCCGAGACCAACACCAACGATGATTGGAGGACATGGCAAAGAGCCAGCCTTTTCAACACATTCAGCAACAAAGGAAACGATATCTTCTCTTGTTGCAGCAGGTGTGAACATCTTCATAGCACTCATATTTTCACTGCCGAAGCCCTTTGGTGCAACTGTAAGCTTGATCTTATCGCCTTCAACCAAAGATGTATGAACAACAGCAGGAGTGTTATCTTCTGTATTGACACGATCCATAGGATCTCTTACTACAGAGTAACGAAGGTAACCATCCTTATATCCCTGACGAACACCTTCATTGATAGCATCCATAAAGTTGCCGCCTACGATATGTACATCCTGGCCAATTTCCGCAAAGATGACTACAACACCTGTATCCTGACAAATTGCAACCTGCTTGTCTCTTGCAAGCTTGGCATTCTGCTGGATTTTATCAAAAACCTCCAGAGCGATAGGAGATTCTTCAACCTTCTTGAACTTTTCTACAGCGTTAAGCACGTCCTGTGGCATATTGCAGTTTGCATCTATACAAGCCTGACGTACTGCTGCAGTAATTTCTGTAACATTAATTTCTCTCATTGTATTTTCCAAACCTTACTTGATCTTTTTACCGTCGATAAATACAGCCTTTGTCTGTGTAGCAATTTCCATTGGATTGCCGTCAAAGATTACGATATCGGCGTCCTTACCAACCTTGATGGAACCAACACGTTCATCAATGTTAGCTACCTTAGCAGCATTGATTGTGATAGCCTTAAGAGCTTCCATTTCGTCCATACCGTTCTTGATAGCCATCATTGCACATACAGGAAGAGTTTCGATAGCAAGTACAGGATGGTCTGTTGTGATAGCCATTGTACAGCCGAATCTCTGAACTTCACCGTAAGAAGCAAATGTCTTATTCTTTGTTTCTGGCTTTGTGGAAACGCCAAGTGTAGGACCCATGCAGAATTCAACGTTATTCTTCTTGAGCTGTTCCTTAACAAGAACTGCATCAGATGTATGAATCATATTGAACTTGATACCAAATTCATTTGCAACTCTCATAGCAGTAAGGATATCATCTGCACGATGTGCATGGATATGTGCAGGGATTTCACCCTTGAGAACAGGAATCATTGCTTCGAGCTTCATATCGAATACATCGTCGCCCTTTTCCTTCTTTCTGAGATACTGCTGTGTCTTAAAGAGAGCTTCTCTCAGAATAGCTGCTGTTGCCATTCTTGTAGCTGGAGACTTCTTCATTCTCTGGAAATAGCCCTTTGGATTTTCACCGAATGCCATCTTCATAGCTGCAGGAGCCTTGATGACCATTTCATCAGGATCTGTGCCATAAAGCTTGATAGCGCAAAGCTGACCACCGATAACATTACCGGAACCAGGGCCTGTACATGCAGATGTAATACCTGCGTTTACAGCAAGCTTAAATGCCTTGTCATATGGATAAATAGCATCAATGCCTCTGAGATGAGGTGTCCATGGATCTGTTGATTCATTTGTATCATTACCTTCCCATCTGATGGATTCTTCAGAAACACCGATGTGGCAGTGACATTCGATAAAGCCAGGAGTAATATAGCCGCCTTCTGCGTCGATTACTTCTCCGTTATATTCTGGTGCAGCAGAAGCATCACCAAAAGCAGTAATCTTACCGTTTTCAAAATCTACATAGCCGTTTTCAAAAACTTCGCCTTCCATTGTAAGAAGTTTGCCGTTAATAATTCTCATATTTTCCTCCTTGATGTTTATATAATTTAAATTAAATTATTTACAATTAATGACACATTTTTCAGAACTTATGTATTATAATATAGTTGTAGTGAATGGCCAAAACCGTTCATATCTTTATCCCCACAACCCTATTTACAGCGTCTGCCTGAGCAGGCGCTTCTTTTTTTGTTTTAGTCAGTAATATTGACAAAAACCTTTTCACCCGGAGAAATATAACCGAGCTTGTCACGAGCAATTTTTGCTATGTACTCAGGATCATCTGAATTTTCTATTATGGATTGAATCTCTGCATTCTTAAGCTGTTGTTCTTCGACCGCAGCACGAAGTTCTGCGCCCTCTGCCTTCTTCTCTTTTATCTGCAACTGAAGAGAAACGATAGTATATACAGCATAAATTGCAAAAACAAATACGCCCAATTTTAAGAATAAACCTGAGCCTCTGTTTTTCTTCATTGTACCTCCGATTTAATATAAATCAAAAATTTTCTAATATACATCCTATAATTATATTGTATACTATTTTTCGAAAAAGTCAATTTATAATTTAATTTTTAATAAATATTCCGTATGATTTTGGTAATTCTTTTCTATACCTCATGCAGCATCTGATAAAATGCACAATTTCGCGAATAAGTGATACCCCGATGAAATAAAAAACTATCTGAAAAACACTGACTCTTCCTTTACACAATATAACAACGAACATAAAATACAGCATTGAAAATAATGCACTTAATATAACATCTGAAAAGAAACGTATAATCTTTGAATGTATATTTCGATATATTGTTCCGTACACACAGAATGCAATCCCTGATACGCAGCCAAATAACACTGAATATAAAAGGATGTGAATCTGTTCAAATATAGTGAAACTCATCAGAACATCTTGGACCAGAAGCTCTCTTTTCTTCTGTCCTTTTCGCTATATTCGATACTTATAATATGCCCTTCGATTACTGCATCTCCTGCTTCAATAGATAGTTTTTCAATGCGCATATCTTCGCCTGAGACCAGCATAATTCCCTGTGATGTTTCAAGAATTATTTCATTTTCATCGAAACTCTCCACATCAACAACACCCGAAATACTCAATTTCTTTCTGCCTTCTATAATTATATTGTGAGGCAAACTTGTATTGGTCTGCATTTCATTTCTCATAAAATGTCCCCTTTCATATAAAAATTATAATAAATGTATATGAAAAAATGGACAAATTATGATTAGTCTATCTGTCTGTACATCAGACCCGCATCTTCCTTCTTGACATGCTCAGAGATATTAAGAACTTCAACAGTCATTTCACGGTTGCCAAAAGTAATTTTTATCTTATCACCGACTTTGACCTGATATGACGCTTTTACAGTTCTTCCGTTCACTTCTATTTTCTCACCATCACAGGCATCATTTGCTACAGTTCTTCGCTTTATGAGTCTTGTAACCTTGAGATATTTATCAATTCTCATATATATCACCTCTGTTTTAACGACAAGTTAAACTACTTGTCAACTCTGTCTTTAAGGCCCTTACCTGGCTTAAATACAGGGACTTTGGCAGATTCAATCTTGATTTTTTCACCTGTAGAAGGATTTACACCTTCACGCGCAGCTCTTCTCTTTACTTCAAATGTACCAAAGCCAATAAGTTGCACCTTATCCTGCTTTTCAAGAGCTTCTGTAATGGATTCCACCATCGCCATAATAGCTGCTTCAGAATCTTTTTTTGTAAGACCTGTCTTCTCAGCAACAGACGCAATCAATTCCAATTTATTCATATTATTTTACCTCCACTGTCTTTTTGTATTCATCCCAGAGCTTGTCCATTTCTTCAAGGGACATATTTTTGAGATTTTCACCCGCTTTTTCTTCTACATATGCAAATCTTCTTGTGAACTTTTGTGATGCATTATAAAGCGCCTGTTCACAGTCAACTTTACAGAAACGGGCAACATTTACAACTGCAAAAAGAAGATCGCCGATTTCTTCTTCTATCTTGTTATTATCTCTGATAGCCTGCTCTACTTCCTTTGTCTCTTCGACAACCTTTTCAAGAGCACCTGTTACATCAGGCCAGTCAAAACCTGCTTTTCTTGCTCTCTTCTGAATCTTTTCAGAGTACATAAGAGCTGGCAAAGCTTTAGGCACACGATCCATTTCGGATGTATATGTTGTGCTCTTTTTTTCCTGGAGCTTCATTTTGTCCCATACATCAAGAACTTCAGAACTTGAATTTACATCCACATCACCGAATACATGAGGATGTCTGAAAACAAGCTTCTGACAAACATCATTTGCAACATCATCAAAATTATACTTGCCCGCCTCTTCCGCAATTCTGCTATGGAAAACAACCTGCATAAGAACATCACCGAGTTCTTCTTTAAGATTATCATCGTTTTTATTATCGATAGCGTCACAAGCTTCGTAAACTTCTTCAAGGAAGTTCATTCTGATTGATTCGTGAGTCTGCTCTCTGTCCCATGGGCAGCCATTTTCACTTCTGAGCATTTCCATTATTTTAATAAGATCATTTACATTATATCGTTCTTTTTTCTGAAAATCCATATTATTCTCCTTTGAACTACTCTATTCTTAATAATTTTGCTATTTTCTCTCCCTTAGGCAACATAAGAATATCCTCTTTTGTAAATCCGCCTATTGCCAGAAGTGTCAGGAAATAAATCACCATACAACCGCCTATTACAGCGATAATTCCAAGTTTTGACCCCAGATATGAAGATACAGGTTCTGCTACAAGATATGCAAATACGCCCATAATTGCTGCAGATACAAATGTTTTGCCAAACATTTTGATTGCAGAAACTTCTTTGTAATTTTTCTTGATGACAAGTATATTAAGTATTGCAATTATTCCATAGCAACACATAGTGCCTATAGGTGCACCGTTTATATTGATATCCGGATTACCCACAAGAATATAGTTGGCAATTATTTTTACAATACCACCAATGAGCATTGTAAATACCGGAACATTTATCTTGCCTATTGCCTGCAATACAGAATTGGAAAGTGAAACCAAGGCAATAAACATTACTGCAATTCCAAGGTAAGAAAGTAACGGGCCCGCAATCGCTACATCTTCAGGTCTTGAATAATATAACAGATTCAGTATAGGTTCAGATAAAATAAGGAATCCTATACCTGCAGGAAACGCTATCATAGATGCAAGTCTGAATGCACTGCCTATTGTTTCAGCAGCTTTTGTTCGGTTATTCTTGGCAATATATGTCGAAATTGCCGGAATAATACTTACGGAAATCGCTACGACAAATGTCTGAGGCAAATTATAAAGTGTAACCGACATATTATAGGCACCATACAGCTTATTTGCCATCATTTCAGAAAAACCGGCAGCTGACTGAAGTCTGTTCATAACAAGGAACATATCAATCAGATTTGTCAGACTAAGTACCGCTGAACCAACAGTTACTGGCACAGCCATTTTTACAATAGACTTTGCAAGAGGAATAAATGGCTCATCAGCAGAAACATTATGGTATTCCTTTATTTTTTTGCCTGCAATAAAGAACAGATAAATTGCTGACATGAGTGTACCAAGCGTTACACCAAGTATAGCACCTGCTGCACATATCTCAAAGGAATATCCCTTGTTCTGAAGAATGAATGCAAATAAAAGTCCAAAACCAAGCTTGCCTGCCGATTCAAGAACCTGAGATACTGCTGTAGGAACCATATCAGAAAGCCCCTGATAAAAACCTCTGATTATAGAAACAATAGACACAAAGAACAGCGATGGCGCAATAGCAAGTACGGCATAATAAGCCAAAGAATTGCGTACAAGCTCTGTAAGTGGTTTTGCAAAAACTGTCATTATAAGACTTGCAATAATTCCAATTACAGAAAACGACAGGAGCGAAACTTTTAATATACTTTTAATTCTCTTATGATTTCCTACGGCACTTGCCTCGGCAACCATTTTTGAAATAGCTATAGGAAGTCCCGCTGTAGAAATCACAAACAAAGTGGAATAGATAGTATAAGCAATGCTGAAAACACCCATACCATCTGCACCTATAAGGTTAGTCAGCGGTATTTTGAATATAGCACCTATTACTTTTGTTGCAATGCTTGCAATCATAAGAACAAGCGCTCCGACCGCAAAACTCTGAGTTTTTTTCAAATCAATAACCTCGCAATATTATTTGCCAAAAAGCTTTGGCATGACATACGACTTTATTTCATACATAAGTTTTTCCATATCGATAGTCTTAAACTCACCCTTATGATAAAGAATCTTACCTCTTACCATATTCATAACAACATCAAGACCACGCATGGAGTATACGATAGTTGAATATATATCGTGGATTGGATAAAGATTTGGCTTTTTAAGATCTATCATAATAATATCTGCATCAAAACCTACCTTAATCATACCACTTTCGTTTTCTCTGCCCTGAGCATATGCACCGTTTATTGTGGCAAGTTCAACACCTTTACGGCTGCTTATAATAGCAGGATCGTGAGTTATTCCCTTCTGCAACAATACAGCTGTTTTAATTTCTTCAAACATATCGTGGCTGTTGTTGGAACAAACACCATCTGTACCAATACCAACACGCACACCGTTCTTTATCATCTCACTGAGAGGCGCAATACCACTGCCGAGTTTGAGATTGCTGATAGGATTATGAGCAATGACAGCATCTCTGGCTCTGAGAATTTCCATATCTTCCTTTTCAATGAATACACAGTGAGCTGCAGTTGCTCTTGTATCAAAAACGTGATATTTATCAAGTACCTGCACAGGTGTAAGACCTCCGTTACGCTCCTTACATTCAATGTGTTCCTTTAATGTTTCAGAAACGTGAACGTGCATAAGAAGATCATTAGCTTTAGCAAACTCTGCATGGTCAAGCCATACTCTGTCAAATGAAGTGTATTCAGCGTGAATGGACATATCCAATTTTATTCTGCCACTATCACAGTTATGCCAGTTCCTGAAGAATGACTTTGTCTCATTTGTGGAATTAAGCGTATCGAAAGTATATCCGGCTCTGTCAAATGATATAGCACCATTTGAGATATTAGCCTTAATTCCGCTCTCAAACACAGCTTTGCCTATCTCATCAAGCTTAAAGTACATCTCCTTTACAGATGCTGTACCATGGGCAATTGAGTCAGCGATACCAAGTAAAGAACTTAAATAAACAGTCTTTTCATCGTGTTTTGCTTCAACCGGAAAAACTTTATCATTGAGCCAACTCTGGAGATCATATTCATCAGCATATCCACGCATCGCAGACATAGGAATATGGGTATGTATATTATGAAGACCAGGCATCACAAGATGATTATGTCCATCTATAATTTCTTTAAACTCACCGTCAGGTTTAACATCACCTACATATACTATCTTGCCATCTTTAATACCAACATATCCATTTTCGATATACTGATTATTGTCCATTGTAAGAATATTAGCATTAGAAATTAAAATATCCATATTATTATCCTTTCATATCTGGCAAAACGGAAAGAACCAATTTTGCAAAGCCGCTCTCCGCTTTTTCAGCTTCTTCATTAACTTCCTGTGCTGTTACTTCTTTCTTGGCCATACCGGCAGCAAGATTGGTAATAAGAGAAATGCCAAGCATTTTAATGCCACAGTGTCTTGCTGTAATTACCTCCGGTACAGTTGACATACCAACGGCATCAGCGCCAAGAATACGCATAGCTCTTATTTCTGCAGGAGTTTCAAACTGAGGACCTGTTGCATAAAAGTACACACCTTCTCTTACCGGAAGATTAAGTTCTTCACCTTTACACTTGGCTATTTTACGATATTCTTCGTCATATGTATATGTCATGTCGAAAAATCTGTCACCAAACTCCTTAATATTTTCACCACGAACAGGATGAATATCGAAAAGCCTTATGTGGTCACTGATTATCATAAAATCACCGACATTATATTCAAAGTTTATACCACCGCTTGCATTTGTAATAAGCATACTGTGAACTCCAAGTAACTTTGCCACTCTTACCGGATAAGCAACATCAGCTGCTTCATATCCCTCATAGCAATGAAGTCTACCTTGCATTACCATTACATTACATCCCGATAACTTACCGAAAACAAGCCTTCCACGATGATCGGGGACTGTCGATACTTTGAAATTAGGAATATCCTTATATTCAACGTAAACCGGATTTTCCACCATGTCTCCAAGAAATCCCAGACCTGAGCCAAGAATCATAAGAATATCCGGCGTAAAATTCCCTATCTTTGTCTTTATATAATCAGCACTTTTAACATAATCAGCGTATTTATACATGATTTCCTCCCGTATAAACAAGGTCAAAAAGGCAAGAGCTGCCTCTTGCCTTTTATTTACCTTAAACCTACTTAAGTTCAAATCCGCAGGAAGCGCAGAATGCATCTTCCTTATTGTATTCCTTACCGCAGTTAGGGCACTTTGCAGAACTCTTTTTTTCTTCAAGTTCAGCCTTGATAGATTCAATAAGCTGAATCTTTTCATCAATAAGAGTAAGCTTATGCTCCAGTTCATCGGAATCAACTTCAACACCTGTATGTGTGAGATAAACACTCTTACCAATTTCCTTGTAGAGAATTTCAATGTCAGAATTAATATCCATAATCTGAAGATTAAGCTTTGTATTTTCTACAACGGAGCCTGCTTTTTTGCTTGCAACATCTGCTGCCTTTCCGGCTGCCTCAGCAGCCTGGGAAGCTGTAATTTTCATTTTTTCCATCAAATTCTTAAAATCCATAACCATTCTCCTTTTCGATTATTATATTTCAGAGTTTGCATTAAATACCAGTTCACGTTTTGTTTTAACGATGGACTCAATATTATCAATATATTCTTTTGGATATTTTGGATTGGCAATACGATCAAGTTTCATACCAAAATTATTGGTAATTTTACTTACACCGCCTGCACCGATTGCAATAACTGTACAAAGTTCTTCCATCATTGCGACATTATAGAAACTAATTGTACCATTTTTAGCAAAGCCTGTATTTTCAAGTCCGCCTGCAATGTATTTCTGTCTGTAAATATAGTAAGGTTCATAACCTTTACTCCTTATGTATTTATGGGCTTTATTAAGAGTTTTAGCCTCTAAATCATAATGGTTGTCGTAAATTACCGCAGCACCTCTCTTTTTAGCAAGAGAATGAACTGTAACATTGTCAGGATCAAGTTTGCATACTTCACGTACACTTTCAAGCAAGCCAGCTTCATCATCGCCAGGCAAACCTGCAATAAGGTCCATATTGATTACAAAGTTTCCAACTTCACGCGCAAGATTGAATTTCTCGATGATATCATCCTTTGTGTGATTTCTGCCAACACCGCGAAGAACATCATTCATCATCGTCTGAGGATTAATGCTGATACGGCTTACATTAAAATCTCTCATCAGTTCAAGTTTTTTACGATTGATAGTTTCCGGTCTTCCTGCTTCAACAGAATACTCACGAAGATCATCTCTGTAAAGATGATCATTTACAGCTGTAAGAAGACGTTCAAACTGTTCATCATTAAGAACTGTAGGTGTACCACCGCCGATATAAATACTGCCGATCTTAAGGTCATTTGCCTTTACCATATCGCTTACAGCTTCAATTTCTTTAAGCAAGCACTGTACATAAGGCTCAACAAGATGACCCATCTTCTGAACAGAATTACTTACAAACGAACAATATGAACACTTTGCAGGGCAAAATGCAATACCGATGTAAATCTGGATTTCATTTGGCGCAAGCTGTGCTTCGCACATATTAGAAACCTTAGCACAGCTTATACAAAGGTCGCGTTTTTCCTTTGAAATAAAATACTGCTTCTTAAGAATCTCATCTGCCTGCTCATCACTCATACCATTCTGAAGGTCAAATCTGATTATCTTTGCCGGTTTTACACCAGTCTGAGAGCCCCATACAGGCTTATGTGGAAGTATCTGAAGCACACACTTGTAGACCGCCGTCTTCACAGAGCGAGTAAGATCCCATCTTATATCATCATCAGATGTTGTCTTAGCTGTTGTACGTTTTTTTGAAGTATATATATTGCCACCTCTTTTAAGTGTGCAATATGTTGTTATAAATCTGCCGTTTCTCTTGACCTCTACAGTCATTGTATCATCTTCAAGGTCATCAAATACTCTTATATGCTGTTCTTCAGGCATAAGTGAAATAAGAGTATCCTGAACGGCTGTATTTCTGTCATGTCCTACAAGATAATATTTCATCGTTTCATCGCATCCATCATATATTCATTGGAATGTCTCTCATATTCGAGAGTCGTTGGACTTTCATGCCCCGGAAGTACACGATAGTCACCAGGAAGGTCAGCAAGCTTTTTAAGGCTTACATACATTTTATTCAAATCACCATTTACAAGGTCACATCTGCCACAAGTACCTTTGAAAAGTGTATCACCCGCAAATATTACATCTTCACATACAAGACAAACAGAACCATTGCTGTGGCCAGGTGTATTGATAACGTCAAATGTAAGTTCACCAACCTGAATTTTGTCACCATCTTCAAGGATAACATCAGGAGTTACTTCTACATATTTAGCTGTCGTATATTTGCCGAACTTTGTAACTTCATCTTTCTTAAGAAGGTATGCATCATCTTTATGGATAGCAATCTTAGCGCCTGTAGCTTCGAGAACTTCATGTGCAGCCATAATATGATCATAGTGTGCATGTGTAAAAACAATATACTTTACATTTGCGCCCATATCGTTAATTGCTGCAATAATCTTCTCTGCTCTTGCACCCGGATCAATAACAATAGCATCTTTTGTTTTTTCATCCATAGCAATATAACAATTTGTCATCAGCATACCGACTGTAACTACATTAATTACCATTTTTCTTGCTCCTCTGCATTTCTTCTGTATCCATTATAATAGTAACAGGCCCATCATTAACATGATCTATCTGCATATCTGCGCCAAATTCACCTGTGACAAAGCTTACACCATTTTCCTTAAGGATGTCCTTAAACTTCTCATAAAGAGGTATAGCCTGTTCAGGTCTTGCTGCATTTATAAAGCTTGGTCTTTTGCCATGAGAACAATCAGCGTAGAGTGTGAAATTGCTTACAAGCATAATCTCACCGCCTACATCTGTCAGTCCTTTATTCATCTTGCCGTTTTCATCTTCAAAAATTCTGAGCCCTATGCATTTTTCAGCAAGATACTTGCATTCTTTTTCTGTATCTTCATGATTGATACCTAAAAGAATAAGAAGACCTTTTCCAATATTGCCGCCCTGTTCACCATTTATTGTAATGCCAGCTTTGCTGACTCTTATAACTACCGCTCTCATTATTCCTCTGTTTCTCCAAACTTTCTGTAAACATCGACAACGCCCTTTGTTTTTCTGACTCTAGACATAGCAAGTTCAAGCTGTTCAACACCTGTTACATCCACTGTGAGATAGAAAATACTATGACCATCAATTTCATCACGCACGTTCATCTTGCTTACATTAATTTTCATATTTGCAAAAATATTAAGAATTTCAACATAACCACCAATTCGTGTTTTGCTTTCAATCTTGATATCTGTACTGTATCTGTTCTTGGCACCATTCTGCCACGAAACCTTTATCCACTTGCCTGCTTCTTCAGGATTTTCAAGTGACTTTCTGACATTTTCACAGCTCTTTCTATGGATGGAGACACCCTGTGTTCTCGAAATGAAACCAATAATTTCATCGCCTGGAATAGGAGAACAACACTTTGCAAATTTGATAAGACAGTTATCAATTCCATCAACATATACGCCACTGCTCGAAACACCTTTTCGAGGAGAAAGCTGTCTGTTAGGATTTTCAAGTTCCTTCGCTTTATTGATCTTGTTGATTTCTTCCTTAATCTTATTCAGTGCCTTGCTGAGTGGTGTACCACCATAGCCTATCGAAGCATAAAGCTCCTCCATTGTGATATCATTAAACTTATGGAGAATAGTCTTATTATTAGCCTCATTATAGAAATCTGTATAAAGGAAATTGATACGCAGTTCTCTGTCAAGATCTGTTTTACCGCGTTCAACATTTTCGTCATGACACTCTTTTTTGAACCACTGCTTCATCTTGGTTCTTGCAGTGTTTGTTTTTGCTATTTTAAGCCAGTCGCGCTTAGGACCGCCAATTTCCTTGGAAGTTGTAATCTGAACGATATCACCATTCTGCAGTTCGTAATCAAGGCTTACTATACGGTTATTGACCTTAGCACCGACCATCTTATTACCGACTGCGGAGTGGATTTCATATGCAAAATCGATTGGAGTTGAGCCGCTTGGAAGATTAATTACATCGCCCTTTGGAGTAAATACGAATACTTCATCAACAAAAAGATCCTGTTTGATGTTTGTAACAAATTCCTGAGCCTCAGTTTCCTGCTGATTTTCAAGCAGCTGTCTGATCCATGCAAAGGTTTCTTCATTCTGCTTACCGTGAAGACCATCCTTATATTTCCAGTGAGCAGCAACGCCGTATTCTGCCATTTCATGCATTGCCTTTGTTCTGATCTGGATTTCAAATGGGATGCCTTCACGTCCGATAACAACGGTGTGAAGCGACTGATAACCATTTGGCTTCGGAGTACTGATATAATCCTTGAATCTGCCTGGTACAGGCTTATAGATGTCGTGAACATAGCCAAGAACATTGTAACAGTCGGAAAGGTTATCCACAATTACACGCATAGCACATATATCATATACTTCAGAAAAATCAAGATTCTGCCCATATAATTTTCTGTAAATGCTGTAGACATGCTTTACTCGGCCCTTGATTTCACACTTGATTCCTGCTTCTCTGAGTTTTTCGCCAATATTTTGCTGTACGCCTTCAAGGAACACTTCAAGTGTCTGTTCTTTATCAGAGATATACGACATAATTTCGTTATATCCGATCGGGTCAAGAATTTTGAGCGAAAGGTCTTCAAGCTCCCACTTCATACTCTGCATACCAAGACGATTTGCAAGAGGAGCATAGATTTCCATTGTCTCAAGGGATTTTTCAATCTGCTTTCTTTCTGACCAGAACATGCTTGTACGCATATTGTGGAGTCGGTCACAAAGCTTGATAATAATAACACGGATATCCTTTGCCATAGCAATAAACATACGGCGAAGGTCTTCCATCTGTGCTTCTTCTTTACTGTCGTATACAATTTTACCGAGCTTTGTAACGCCATCTACAAGTCGCACAACATCTGAACCGAACTTAGCTTCAACTTCTTCAGATGTAACGTCAGTATCTTCCACACAGTCATGCAAAAGAGCTGCGACCATAGATGTGCGATCGAGTCCTATTTCAGAAAGAATTATCGCAACATGAAGCGGATGTGTAATATATTCTTCTCCGCTCTTTCTGAACTGCCCTTTATGCGCTTCACGCGCATATTCATAAGCTCTTGTAACTTCTGCTTTATCTTCAGCAGAAACGTTTTTTATGAGAATTTCAAATAGTTCTTCAGCAGTCTGCATTTTTGGCTTTTCAGTCATAACTTTTCACCTCTATTTCCCCTTGCTGAGTCTATAAAGATCCTGCAGAATAACTGATTTATTAAGATCAACTTTACCTGCAATATCATTCATCTGTATTTTAGCCATATTTTTGTTTAATTCATACGAAACTATGCCAAATTCTTTCATCACATCAAGACAAATAAGGAATCTTGCAAGATTCATATTGTTTTTTGCTTCGTATCTGACCTTTCTGTATCGTACAGATACATCTATCTCAGTCTTTACAATTTTGCATTTAAGATGTCTGAAAACTGAAACGACATCATCACGGGTTGGAAGCAATATTTTTGCCTCCTCCTGTGATACACTTTTCTTTTCAATATATTCATAATACAAACTCATATACTGATTGTCGTCAGAGATTTCAGAGTTGGCAAATTTTATATCCTTGATCACAAGTTGTACCGAACGATTTCCACGGAACTCATTTATATCTGCAGAACAAACAATATCAACTACATCGCCTTCTGTAAACTGACATCCGATTGTCGGCAATCCAAAACCAAGCGCATAAAAACTTTTGCCATTTCGTTCAACTTTGAGCTTGACATGCTTATCTTTTCCAATAGGTGTAAGCTCCTCAATCTTCATATTTCTGATAACGAAAATAGGCTGAGGATTTTCCATACCAAATGGTTCAAGAGATTCAAGGCTCTGAACCTGTGACATCGACAACATTTCAGGTGTCACTTCACAGTCGACAATAATTGTAGGAACGATATCCTCTTCATTTATAACATTGATGCAGTAATCATTGAGGGCGTATCTGAATTCCTTTAATTTATCTTTAGCAATTGTAAGACCAACTGCCATTTCGTGTCCGCCATATTTTTCAAGATACTCACTGTTCTTTTCAAGAGCCTGATAAAGATTGAAGCCCTTTATGCTTCTGCCTGAACCTTTACCGCTTTCATTATCAAGTGAAATAAGAACCGTAGGTGCCGAATATTTTTCAGCAAGTCTGGATGCAACTATGCCAATAACACCATTATGCCAGTTTTCACCCCACAGAACGATAGCCTTATCCTTTTCCTTATCAAATTCAGACTCCATACGAGCTGTAATTTCCTTATAAATCTCGTTTTCGGCTTCCTGGCGCTGTGCATTCATGTCACAAAGCAAATCAGCAAGATCTGCCGCTTCTCTTTCGTCATCTGTAAGAAGCATTCTTGCAGATGTTGCAGCTCCGCCAAGACGTCCGGCAGCATTGATTCGAGGTGCCATCATAAAGCTTACATTTGATGCTGTAATTGTCTTGCCATATATATTCAGTTTTTTCATAAGGGCATAAAGACCCTTATTCTTTGTTTTTTCAAGAAGCTTAAGACCGTTTGCAACGATAGCTCTGTTTTCCGAAACAAGCGGCATGACATCTGCAATAGTACCTATTGCAACGATATCTCCATAGATGCTCATCATTTCATCAGCAGTCTTATAATTTCTTTCGAGAGCGCACAAAAGCTTAAACGCAACACCTACTCCGGCAAGCTCCTTAAACGGATACTTGCTGTCGAGTCTTCGTGGGTTGACAACAGCCTCCGCATCAGGCAGTTCTTCCTTACATTCATGATGGTCTGTGATTACTACATGCATACCAAGGCTTCTTGCATACGCAGTTTCTTCGATAGCAGTAATACCGGAGTCAACTGTAATAAGCAAT